>CANOIR010000050.1 GCA_947566125.1 uncultured Ruminococcus sp.
ATTGACATTTTAATTATATTATAGTATAATTTTAGTCAATAAAATTAAAAAACGGAGGAATTATATGGGATGTGCAAATAAGTTAACAATGGATTTAGCAAAGAAATGCGATTTTGGCAGTCGTTATACTCAACTTTGTCAGGATTATTCAGAATTTCTTATAGGAACATCAAATAGAATTGTGGATAGTGAAATTATTGAATCTACTTTGAATCAGTTTGAGTATCCATATCGATATTTTAAGAATGAAAAATTTTATCGTGTTTATTTGCTAAAAAATCATAATTATGAGGCTTGGTTTCATTTTCAATTATATGCTAATAGTGATTCTATAGATGGATATGTAGATGCTATGGTATATATTAGGGAAAATAAAAAGCATCTTGCTGGAAGCGTATTTTCTGTATTACAAAAAGAAGTAGAACATGATTCTCTTATTTTAAGGCCCGTATATACGGCAGATGTTCTTCCTGAAATATTAAAAAAATTGATAGATATAGCTGTTTCATATGTTGATGAATTCAAGAAAATTAAGTTATGATTCAGTCTATCATCCTAATAATAATCACATCATCAAGATCAACATCACAAATATTGCATGGCACATGACCTCTCAGATATGTTTTCAGCCCTAAATTATCAATTGCCTGTTGTATATTATTTATCAGTGCAGCTGACCTTCTCTTATAACCAAAATCCCTGAGCAAATTTCTTAGCTTGATTTTCCGATATGTGATTCCGGAATACATTAGTTGCAGCCAGATCAATTTAAAATAAGCAGCGAAACAATCTACCTCTTCATTGGAGTAAAACTCTGTGTTTTCTATCTCTTTAAGAATAAGTTCTGCTTCGTTATAAGATACATCATCAAGCTCATAAATATTAAGTAAATTCATAACGCACTGCTTAAACTTCAAATAATCTTTGGCATATTCCCTGACGATACTCTGATTATGATTTTCAAATAAATCATGCAAAACCTCGTTTTCTCTTTTATGAGATGCATTCTCAAGAAATAAATATACGGCTGTATCTTGCGGCGTGATCATATATTTTGTATCAATCATTACCTATCACCTTTACGCATATTGCAAGCTCTGCAAAGAATCTGCAAATTATCCGGCACTGTCAAACCGCCTTTTGCCATAGGCTTTATATGGTCTACCTGCAAATAAATTCGTGTAGGAAATATTTCTCCGCATCCAGCACATACATAGCAGCCATCAGCATTTCTCGCAGCAGTGTAAGCATTTTCTTTCAGTTCAAGACCAATTTTCGGATACAATTCAATAATTTTCTGCAATGGAAATTGTTCCAGATTTCGCAATTCTGCTTCTGTCTGCGGCTTGGCTGCTGCAATTTCAACATCACCGTCCAGCTTATCAAGTTCCAGATCAATGAGTTTCTTAAAGAAATACGGATTGGTATAATACACAGGTATCAGACTGCCCTCTTCCTCCCAAAGATTCTGAATATAGGCATTCTTCTCACTTCTACGCATATCTTCATCATATATTTTTTTTGCAATTTCTGAAACATCCAGCTTTTTTCTGTCCATATCATCAATCGTAATAAACAAAGGCTCAACCGCCTTTTGTGCATAAAATTTCAGCAGATGCTCAATATCATTTCGATTACATGACGGTATCATATTTTCATCAAAATAGCTTTTAAAACAGTGTTCCGTCATATCTTCCAAAGTTCCCTCCGGAATGGTTTCATCTTCAATGCCGTAATGTGCCATCAGATTTGGCAGATCTTTAATTAAACTTTGGTATGCGGTTTGCGTACTGTTATATACAAGGATTTGATGATTGCATTCAAACATTGACAGCATATACATTCCAAGTGGAATACGCTCAATCGCTGCAATTTTATCCAGTGCGGAAGTATCTACAGCAGAATCCGCCATCAATGCAAATTCCTCTATTTTTGAGATTGCGATAAGACGTAAATTATTATTCCTTGTTTCAAGAGCAGTTTCCTTTTCATGATACTCCGCATCTGTAAGAGTTTCAGGATTTACCCATGCGATTTTATCATTCCAATCGTCTACAAAGCTTACAATATATGCCTCTTTTGTTCCACCTGCTTTCAGTCCACGCAAAGCTCGTCCCACCATCTGTGTCATAAGCGTTGTGGAAACTGTGGGACGTGTGAGGAATACAGTATGCGTTTTCGGTAAATCTGTTCCCTCTGTAAGGATGTTGACATTGATAAGCACCTGTATCTCACCGTTACGATATTGCTCTATTTTACGTTCATTGTCCTCGTTTGAAACAGTGATACCTGTTATCATATCCTGAACTGAAGAAATAATAAAATCTGATTTAATACCGTATTTCTTTCCCTTTTCATTGAAAAGAGCATTCAGTGCAATAGCATGATTTTTATTCAGTGCAAAAACAATAGTAGGACCGTACTTTTCATAGTTTTCAAAATACTTGTTTACAATGATGCTGTTACGTTCTTTGCTTTCGGTAATATCCTTGACGATGTTTTCAGGCAGCACATCCAGATTTTCTATGCTTTTCAAAGCCTTAATACCAAGATGTTCTGTAAATTGAATATCGGTTTTATATTCGTCAAAAACGGGAGTTGCAAGGATTCCTTTTTTAATTAGCGTATCAAGGTCAGTTTTGTAAACAATATCATCTGTAAAAACCTGCTTTAATGCTCCCTTTTCATCCTCAGAGGTACGGAATGGCGTTGCTGTAAGCCCAAGGAGCTTCATAGATTTTGTATGCTCTGAAACATACTGAATAATTTTCTTGTAGGATTTCGCAACGGCATGATGTGCTTCGTCTATTACCAAATAGATTTCTTCACCATTCAGCCAATCTTTCAGCTTATCCAAACTGCGAACGATACTGTCTTTACTTGCAATAATGATATTATCGGTTTTCTTGATATGTACAGGCTTATCATGCATACCGGAAATAATACGATAATTGAAAACAGTGCGGTTTACCATATTATCCGTATAGGCATTAAGTGCAAAAGCTTCCGCAGCTTGTTCCAATAAAAGATGTCTGTGAGCAAGCCAGAGAATTTTTCTGCCTTTATCCACTGCATTTCTAAGCAGCCAATATGCTGCTGTTAACGTTTTTCCGCCGCCTGTCGGCAATACGAGCAAGGTACGGAATCCGTCTTTCTTATTCATAGCATCAAGCCTTTTGACTGCTTCTTCCTGATGCTCGTAAAGCTGTCGTGGGTTCTTTCCCTGTGCCGGTGTTATTGTCTGTGCGTTTATATTTTCTATCATTATTGACATGATTTTTCACCTCAAAATATATTATAAGTTCACTTCTCTTAATACTGATATCAATAATTGTATCACTTCAGAAAATTCATCAAAATGGACGATGCCATCATCTGAAACATTCATATTCTCGTTAATATACGTTGTGATAATATACGATCTGATCTCTGCTGTTTTTTCTTCAGAAGCTGATTTTATGTAAAAGTGTACTGTTAAAGATGATGGATCATCAAAATCCAACTTAACACGAATCTGTGTTTCAGCATTAACACAATCCAGATATATAAATTCACATCCGTCCTCTTTATATATCTCACTAATGCTTATTGTTCTGTCTTCTAAGCGTAAGCTGCGCTCATAATTCAGTTTCCGGAAGGTATTTTCAGTATTCATTTTTATTCTCCTGATATTTTAGAATTTCACTTTCGGACTATCATTTCCTCAAGCGTTGATGTCATTATATCATATCAGGTGTACTATAAATAGTACTATGAATATTTTTAAGTATCATTCTCATACATTTCTGCTGCATCCAAAGCAAGATTTTTCACTTCATCTGCAACCCACTGCGGTGAAAGAATCAAAGCTCCTGCACCGAATCCTATTATCCATGAAAGAAATGTCGGACTTACTGCCGCTTGAAAAGTTGCCTGAAAGCATTCTTCATCTTCTGTTTCACTCAAAATCACATTGTCACCAAATCGGTCAATTATAACGTTCAGATACGATATATGAAATAAAGCTGTGATATGTGTGTGCTCACCGTCAAACATAGAAAACATAGGCTTAACATACTCTGCTGCATTGAATCGTTCGTTAGGTACTATTCTTTTTTCTGTGCTAATTTCGATATCAGTCATCTTATCCACACGATAATGAACGTAATCCTGATACTTCTCATTATAAGATATTAGATAATAATTCTCATTATCAAAAGTCAGTGCAAGAGGATTGGCATAATACAGCTCACCATTTTTGCGAAAAACCTTTTCTCTTTTTATATTATAATCAAAGTATTTAAATGTGACTTTTCGGTTTTCTGCAATGGCATTATGCAGTGTATCAACGTTGTAGAGAATGCATTCGTTCATGTTTTTAATTCTGTCGTAAATATGTATTTGTCCTGAGAATCTTCGTGATTGCGGTTTACTTGCGAGCTGTTTCAGTCTTTTTATGATAGATTCACTTTTCTTTTTTGTGATAAATCGGGATGACTGTATGCTGTCGATGAGAATTTTAAGTTCCGGCATTTCAAAAAGTCTTGACCCTAAAAAGTATTCGCAAGTCCTGCTCTTTCGCATAACAATATCTATTCCGAAATCTTGCAATGTCCGGATATCATCATAAATAGAACGCCTTGCAGCTGAGATACCGTTTTGTTCCAGTTTTGCAATTATTTCATTGACAGTAAGCGTATTCTCTTCATCGGTTTCTTCGTAGAAAAATTTCAAAAGATACAGTAGTTTTTGTTTTTGATTTTCGTATTTTGGCATACTATGCACCTCCCAACTTAATTAATATTAGTATTATTATATTAAAGTATTTCTTAAATCAAAAAAATTTTAAAGCCTGCATCAGTTAATATCCTTTTATGTTCAATATCAATCGGAGAACTATCAGGATTTGGTATACCAAGAACAAGCAGTTGTCTTGCTCGAGAAAAAGCTACATAAGCTAATCTATTACTCTCCCTAACTTTCCCATTTTTGGTCGCAAACCAATCATGCCAATGAGAGCCACTTTCATTATTATTTCCTGAGTTACTATATGCAGATATAAATAATACTGCATCTAAACTCATTCCCTTGCAACTATGAATAGTTTCAACAGAACAATTAAAATTTTCATTTACATCATTTCCGATATCATCTTTTATTTTTTTCTGAGAACATCCTTTTCGAATCGATCCTAAATCCGGACTTACTTTTTGCCCGTTATAAACTATACAATTTAATAAAACTTGTTGCAATAACTGTTTCCATTCTTTCCAAGTCTGATCAAAATTTCTTAATTTTTCACAAGATATCATTTCATTTTTCACTTTATTGATAATCTGCCACCATTCATTATCTTCCATTAAAGTAGGTCTATAAAGTTTTTGGCTATTCGAGTGTTCCATAGATTTAAAAAAGGACTTATGAATAGCTCTCGCCAAATAAAGAATGCTTAATTGAAAATCGCCAACAGAATAACTACTGTAATGATAAAATAATGCTCTTGCATAATCCTCAATAATATTAACCGACTTTTTTTCTTTTTTTATACCGTATATTTTATTCCTTAAGCTATTATTTCGAACTATAATTCTACTATTATGTAAGTTGAGCTTATTTTCATTAACAAGACTTTCAAATTTTGAAATTAATTTACCCTCTTCTCCTTTTTTATAAAGTAATACTATCAACGGCGTTTCCACTGATTGTTCTTGTTTTCCAATTACATACTTTTTCTTATCCAGTAAAAACGTTGATGCAGACACAATTGAATCATTACTTCTATAATTGGAAGTCAACCGCATTTCTTTCATTGAGATATCCTTTATAAACTCTCTCGTATCATCTGGAACAATATTTCGAAATTCATAAATCGATTGATCTAAATCTCCAACCAAATGAATTATGGTTCCATGTGAGTGAAGACATTTTAAGATTTGTAATTGAATATATGATAAATCCTGACACTCATCTATCAGCAATACCGGAAATCTACCAGCAATACAACGAGCTATATCTGATCTCTCTTGTAATAAATACAGAGAAATCAATTCAATATCTTCATAAGTTGCAAACCCTGATTTCCAAAAATCACGCTTTAATTCGTCAAGCTCCTTTTTTCTCCACGAATCTTTAGATAACATCTCATCCAATAACTTTTGCCCATTATATATAAATCCACCATAAATATATTTTTTATTCTTCAAATCAAAATAAAATTGATTCGCTCTTATTTTATTAAGACTCTGATAAGAGTACTTAGTTTGAAATGAAAATAGAAAATCACTTGTACATTCAGTTTCTATTAATCGAAAACTATAATCCAATGTCTCTTTATTTCTATATCCGGTAATAATATGAATAAAAGGATTAGCAACATAGTTATGCAACCAACTTGTAAATGTACCAAGAAAATGTGGATAATCAATCTGAATTCCAAGATACTCAACTGTTCTATTCCTCAATTCATCTTCAGCAGAATTTGTAAATGTCATTATCGCTATTCCAGAATAGGTATTATCCCATTTCATTATCTCATACGCACATTTTAATGCAACGACCTCAGTTTTTCCACTTCCAGGGCAAGCATTAAGATATACGTTTGAAGAAATATCTGTAGCAGCGTATTCAAGCTGTTGTTCAGTAAGGCTTTCAAAAACACATTTTCCAATTACGCTACACTTTTGTTTAAGTTTACCATCACACATTTTCATATCTTCAGGTATATCATAACAACCGCAAATCTGATTTAATAACAATTTTCTATTATCCATCCTGTTCCTCCATATTTAATACAAAGCAAATTGCATTTTTAATATAATTCGGAACGACAAAACTAGCATCAATCCTATCGCATAATAATTGAGCAAATAGACCCTTTCCGAGATAACTGCTATCAATCTGATGTAAAATAAATAATGCCATTTCAGCATCATCTATTTCTACAGCATTATCAGCTTCCTCATCAGTTATTTTCTCAAGATACTCATTAATCTTTGTTTTTACTTTACCATCTGTTGGTAACATATCAGAAATAATTTCAAGCATAATTTTTGCGTTACTATGGCTCTCAATCGCCAAATCATATTCAAATGTTTTCAAATTAGTATATACTCTGCAATTATCAGTCATTTTCTCTAACTGTTTCTTCAAATACATTTGCGGATTTCCACTTATAAGTTCATTATACTTGGTAGGTTTTGACTCAATTATAATTGTTCCTTTTTCATGATCCTCAACTTTGATTTTCTCATTAATAGGATCGTTATCAGTAAGTGCAGCACATCTCACGTTAATAAAAGGAACCTTTTTATATTCTCCTGTTTCAAAGCTTTCCTTTTTTACAAATAACTGCACTCGTTTTTCATACGCAAGCTTAGTCTCATCAGTTTCTTGTTCAGGAAGATTTAATCGATAACCATTATATAATTGCATAAAATACTGAAAATAAATTCCGTTCATATTTATTACAGATACACCTACATCTTCAAGTGCCGAGATACCTAAAGTATCATTTCTACTTTTCAAATAGATTTCAGCTAGTTTTGGCAAAAGAATCGCTTCAGCAAGCCCTTCAACTAAGATATTACCTTTAGAAAATAAAAGAGTAGATTTTGTTGCATCAAGCCATCTATTAATAAAATTTTCGGCTTTTTTATCAAGCTCGCATTTAGAAATTGGTGTTATAAAAACTTCGTCTTCAAAACGGCTAAAGCATATAATTTGATTAATTGGAGTAGCTGCTGCCAATGTCGTTGAATGAGTAGTTATTATGACTTGGATATCACATTCTTCCGCCAGCTTGCTCAAATACTTAAGTAATTTCATTTGCAATTGAGGATGTAAATGAGCCTCCAATTCCTCTACAAGCAAAATTCGTGGTGAAGTGTACTTTTCCTTTAGTCCCTCAAACTCTGCTAAAATTGTTGCAATATATATCAGATTATTATATCCCAAACTATTCTCAAAGAGATTATGAAAAATCGTACCCTCATTTACATCAATTCCGTGAGAAAACAACAACTGTAAGGACTCTACAATACGCTCATATGATAACTCATTGAATTTAATAGCTGTACTTTGAGCAAAAACTGAACCAACAGCTTGCTTGATACTTTCATTTATCAGTTCATTTGCACGCTTTATATCAGTCTTTTTTTCTACCGAATGATTGAATTCAGCGACATCTTTTTCTAATCCCATCTTTTCATTATTTTTACGTTTTTCCTTCAATTCATCCATTGATAAATTGGTTAGTAATCTTGAAATTCTGGAACCACGTCCTGCTTTTAAATATCTTTCTGCATCACGCAATGCAGGTAAATATACACATTGAATATCATTTAGTACCTCCCAATCAAAAGCACTGCCACTTGAACAGCCGCCCCATCTTTTCTGCTTAAATGCATTTCTCGCATTATATGTAAATAAATACTCAACATTCAGCCTCGCATTTAGCTTAGGTGTAAGCCAAGTTAAATATTCTATCTTCTGTTCATCTGATAATTCAGAGAAAAGTCCACATACAAATAACCTGCAATTTTTACCACCTACTCGAGAGAAAGAATTAAAATCTTCAACATTTAGTCCTTTATGAGAAAATTCCGACTCATTAAGTAACATTCGTATTGCATCTATTACTGTACTTTTGCCACATCCATTCTCTCCAACAAGTAAATTTAATCCCTTATGAAAGCTTACGGTTATTGGCTTATTGAATAAACGAAAATTTTCAATTCTTAACTTAGATAAATACATATTTTTCTCCAATATAATATATATAATTTACATTCGATTGCTTTTCCACAATATACAACTTTTACCTCAAATTAAAATTCCCTAAAAGTGATTAATCTCATGCTGAATAATCTGTGCTTCAAAGTACTTAAATGTTTGCTTTGTCTTTTTGAACTTCTTATCCAAGTACTCCACTACAATAATAGAATAAAGCTTTGCCTGACGCTGACCAAGTAGTGACAAACATCCTTCTTTTAAATCATAACACTGCACCCGCAATCCTTGTACTCACCATAATCAGATATTCCTTGCCAACTTGTACTACTAAAATGGTTTTCCATACATCGATCATATTTGCAGCCATGCCTGCGCAATGTTTTGCATTAGCCTAAATTGTATTCAATAAATCCTGAATTGTCTGCTGATAATTTTTTGTTGCCGGTTCCGACTTTTAGTTGAGAAAAAATCAGATCTGTTACAATTCCTTTTATCATGTTCCTGCTTCTATTAATTTTTAACTATTACTCTTATTATATCATATTTTCCCTGTAAATACAACAAAATGCGAAGCTATACATATAACTCCGCATTTTATTTGATTTATAATAAATATTTTTCTAACTCAAAAAAAACTTTGAACCTCATCAAAATCAAGCCATATCGAAATCCCGTAAGGGTACGTTAAGGGTATGGAATCGCATTCTTATTCATATGGGCAAAAAATAATCCTCGTAAATAACGCATTTACGAGGAATTTTGGTTGCGGGAGCCAGATTTGAACTGACGACCTTCGGGTTATGAGCCCGACGAGCTACCGAGCTGCTCCATCCCGCGACATATTTTCAATCGCCACTTTAATTCTTATCATTGACGACTAGTATAGTATATCACATTTATGGTATTATGTCAACCGATTTAAAGATTAAATGAATATTATAAATCAATTACAGCTATTGATGCTGATTTTAGACGCATACACTTATTTTTAATAATTATAATCATCATCAATATTAAAAAAGTAAACCGAGTTTAAATTTCAAATCTATATCTATACTATATATTATTATACTACTTTATTCAAATCCTAGAAAGTGTAAAACTTGATTTTATATAATTTATATGATATAATAAATACAAAATATATATTTTGAGAGGAATCTTTTAATGAAAAGAAAAATGGATAATGTTACAAAGAACAGCATAGGAAGGCTTATTGTTGTATCAATATTTTTGCTTTTACAGATAACTTGGATTCTTGTACTTTTTTTCAACTTCAAACAATCGAGTGTATGGATATCAACATTTTTTAATGTATTAGCAATGCTTATTGTACTGGAAATTGTAAACAAGCTTACAAATGCTGCATTTAAATTACCCTGGGTTATTCTAATTCTTATAACACCGATGTCAGGACTGATACTTTATCTTATGACTTGCCATTCTGGAATAACTAAAAAAAGAAAAGAAAAACTATTTAAAATAGGAAATGCACTTAGAAGTAACTTTTTAAATGGAGATGGCGAAATATCTTTAGATGATGAAAATAAATCTCTATATTCAAAACAATTACGATATATCAAAAACGACAGTGCATATCCTGCATATGATTCTACTAAGACTGAGTTCTATGGTGATACCTGCAAAGCTCTTGATGCACTTGTAGATGAACTTTCAAAGGCGAAAAAATTCATCTTTATGGAGTATCATGCAATAGAAGACGCTACAGCTTTTGAACATATACTTTCAGTCTTGAAGGAACGTGTTGCCAATGGTGTTGAAGTTAGAATTATTTATGATGATATAGGAAGTGTTGGATTTATAAATCCAAAGTTTAATAAGCAACTTTGCAAACTTGGTATACAATGTCGTGTTTTTAATCCTATAATGCCTGTTATAAATGTATTCATGAATAATCGTGATCATAGAAAGATCACTGTTATTGACGGATGTGTTGGTTTTACAGGAGGATATAATCTTGCAGATGAATATTTTAATATAGTACATCCATATGGAGAATGGAAAGACTCTGGACTAAAGCTTGAAGGAAGTGCAGTTAAGAATCTAACTGTACAGTTTCTAGAAATGTGGAACACTATTGAAAATACAGATAAAACATTTGATCGTTATTTCCCAAAAGTACCGCCATGCAGCGGAAAAAATGGTATTGTACAACCATATGGAGATTGCCCATTGGATGATATTTATTTGGGAGAAAATGTCTATATGAATATGATCTCTGATGCCAAGAATTACATTTGGTTTATGACACCATATCTTATTATAAGCGATGAGATGAGCCGAATGCTCACACTAGCTGCAAAAAAAGGAATAGATGTTCGAATTGTAACACCAGGTATTCCTGACAAGCGTTTTGTATATAGAATAACACGTTCATATTATCATCAACTTGTTAAAAGCGGTGTTAGAATATATGAATTCACTCCGGGATTTCTTCATTCTAAACAATGCATTTGTGACGGAAAATCTGCTGTCGTGGGAACTATAAATCTTGACTATAGAAGCCTTTATTTCCACTTTGAAAATGCAGTTTTTATGGCTGACTGTAATGCTGTACAAGATGTAAAAAAGGACTTTGATGAAACCCTGCCACGCTGCCGTGAAGTAACTGAAAATTATCGTAATGAAATTCATGGCATCAATCGTATTATCAATCAAGTCATAAGGCTTTTTGCTCCGCTTTTTTAATTTGTCGGCGATGCATTTAAAAAATATAATAAAGCACCTTGCAGAATAAGTAAAATTTAAACCTGCAAGGTGTTTTTTATTATAATGATCCAATCGCTGTTTTAAGTCGCTCAAGTCCATCATAAAGCGTATCTTTTGGGCAAGCTATATTCATTCTGATAAACTTTTCACCACCGCCATACTGCATACCATCTGAAAGATAAAGCCCTGTACTTCTACGTATATATTCTGCAAGATGCTTTGAATTATTTGTAATTTTGGAACAATTAAGCCAAAGCAAATACGTGGCTTCAGAGCGAATAAGTTTTACTTTTGGAATATTTTCGATGAGAAAATTCTGCACTATTTGCTTATTATGGAAAATATATTCACGCAAACTATCAAGCCACTCACCGCCATAATTAAATGCAGCAATAGCCGCTTGAACCGCAAATGCATTTGGTTCACCGCATTCATCTGTATTAAGTCCACGCCACACCTTATGACGAAGTTTTGAATTTTTAACAACAACGGCTGAAGTTTGCATTCCAGCAAGATTAAATGCTTTGGTTGGAGCTATACATATAATGCTGTTATATTCACATATATCCGAACAGCTTGCAAATGGAATATAATTTTTTTCCGGATCTGTTATGTCACAGTGAATCTCATCTGATAAAACAACAACTCCATTTTCATATGCCAGCTGTCCTATTTTTTGCAAGGTTTCTATATTCCATATCTTTCCAATAGGATTATGCGGATTACACAGCAGCATTAGCGTTGTTTGAGGATCTTTAAGTTTGTTTTCAAGGTCAGACCAATTTATTTTATATTCTCCATTTTCATATATAAGATGACTTTCCAGAACATTGCGTCCATTATTCAAAATACAATTATAAAAAATATTGTATACAGGCGTCATAATAAGAACATTTTCAGCCGGAGTTGTAAGCTTACGCACACAACTTGAAATAGTTGGGATCACACCTGTACTGAATATAATATCTTCTTTTTTATATTCAATATCATGTCTATTTTTCCACCAGTTAATATATGCATCATACCATTCATCTGTAATATCAGAATAGCCAAAAACCCCATGAGCAGCACGTTCTTCTATAGCTTTTATTATTTCCGGAGCTGTCTTAAAATCCATATCTGCTACCCACATAGGAAGCTCATTTTCATTAACATTCCATTTCAGTGAATTTGTATTTCTTCTGTCAGTTACAGAATCAAAATCATATTTCATATGTCGCCCTCTATTTTTACTTATTTTCTGTTTCTATTTTTATACTGGATACATCGACTTTATCTGATTCTATTATAAGTTCGCCTATAGATTCTGCACGAATCACACCGCCGGCAGGATTTTTTACACTGTCAATGTGATTTTTAACATCAATATCAACTGTTGAATATTCAAATGCAAGAGTTGTATTTACAAGTTTGCAATTTATCATTACAAGATTTTCTATGTAGCAAAATCCCTGTAAGCTTTCTATAGTACAGTTTACAAGAGTTATATTTTTTGAATTCCAGCCGAAATATTCTCCTGAAATAAACGAATCGTATACAGTTACATTATCGCAGTTCCAGAAAGCATCTTTTGTAAGCATAACTGAATTACGTATAGTGATATTCCGTCCGCCGTCAAAGCCGTAATTTCCGATAAGCTTTATATTATCTGCTTTAATATCAGAAGAATTCATTGCAAAGTAATCACCTTTTACAGTTACGTTCTTAAGACAAACACTATTGCAATTCCATAGTGTTTCAGAGGCATTTGTAAAAGTTACATTTTCAAATTTAACACCATTGCAGCGACGAAAATTTTTAGGTGCTTCAATAACCGTATCTTTTACTGAAATATTATTTGTATACCATATACCAGCTCTACCCATTTCAAATATAGTACAATTTTGCATATTTATATCCTGACTATACCAAAGAGGATATTTCCATTTAAACATACTATTTATGAGTGATATATTGCTGCTGTGTTTAAGCGGTGATTCACCGTCATCAAAAATAGTATTTGATATAACAAGGTCATTTGCCTGAAACAATGCTCTTTCACCAGTAAGTAACTGTTGATTTATTTCTTTCATACCAATTTAATTCCTTTCGTAAACATTTTCAATTTAAAATAAGTCGTTAAGCATACTATTATTATACCTATTATATCATAAACTAATTAAAATGTCTACTTCCAGTATGATGTTCAATAAATTA
>CANOIR010000051.1 GCA_947566125.1 uncultured Ruminococcus sp.
CAGATGTATCATATTCTTGGTATAGTCAATCAGCAGCTTGGAAGACTTGATGATGCACTGATCAATTTGAAAAAGTCCGAATTGCTTGTACCGGCTGATATGGACGTTATGAAACGTAAAGCGGCTATCTATGGAATAAAAGATGATATTTTGAATGGACTGAATGTAGCGAATCAAATGAAACTTTTTGCACCGTCTGATTACGCAGGATATCAGGTCGCATATATCATGTTGAAACAGGCGAATCGCTTGGAAGATGCATTTAAGGAACTTGTTTACGCAAGGAAGAATCTTATGGATTTTCCTTTTGCACTCTGCGAAGATATGGTTAATTTTGAACTGACCGCATATGGAAAGGATCATGATCGGAATCGTTTTCATAGAGCATTGACATATATCAAGCACTATATGAAAACGGAGAAACCCGAATTACAGGAAGTTGTAGAATGTTACCTGACGGCGGCTGATTTATATTTACAGATAGAAGATGCTGACGGTGTACTTATGTGCCTGAAAGGTGCAGAAAATCCTATTTTCTCATATAATAACGGCGTTTTTTATTATGAGTATGATCCAAAACAAGTTGATTCAAGTTCAATCTTAAATGAGATGAATGCAAACTTGTATCGTTATGAGCAGTTAAGTACAGAACAATTGGAAGCCATGAGAAAAAATGGAACATATCTTTCGCCGGTTGAAAATGAGAATGCACAAAGTGATGAATATAAGCTTTCTGAAAGTGAGAAAATTGATATTTCTCCGGAAAATAAGGACAGAATCAATCGCATATACATCGGTGCATATACTTTGAAAGAAGATTATAGGAAGATTATGTACTATGCTCTTGAATTGCAGAAGAGTACACAAGAGTACCTTGTTGAACTTGGTTGGTATACAGAAGCCAAGGCAATGAAAGATATGAATCTTGCTGGATGGCAGGATAAGTATACAGAAGTTCAGAAGAAATTACGTAATGCGATTTTGAAAGATCCTACCGATCTTAATGCTATGATGCTGCGAGTAAGATGCTTTATTGATACTGAGCAGTATGCAGAAGCAGAAGAAAAGTGCGGTTACTTGAAGAAGGAATTGCAGGAATCTCTTCTGGAAGAAATAAACAAGGCAAGGAACGGAGGTACATAATATGGCATTTCTGTTTCATGATATCGTGCTTGATGATACTGCATTTACAACAGCTTCACAAGAGATGGCTGTTTTGAAACAAGATGCAGCTAATTTGAAAACCAAGCTTGAAAAAATGTATGAGAATGTATCAACCGCATTGGATACTACAGCAGGCGAGGAAATTCAAGTTACTGCAAAGGATGTATTATTACAGCCAATTGAAGATATGAGTGTAGTAATTCAACATATTTCAGAAACGCTGAACACAATTATTGGTTCAGGATATTACAAGGATATATTCGTACAGTATGAAGAACTGAACGGATAATATAAATTTTAGGAGGAATCAATTATGGCAGGTATGGGAAAAACCGGAACGGTAAATATTACACCGGAAATGATGGATGCAGCTGTTAAAGCGATTGAATCATATCGTTCTACAACGGACTCATTGTATACAAATGTGAATGATGAAGTAACGAACCTTACAGGAAATGATTTTACAGGTTCTGCATCAGCAGGTTTTGTGAACTTTTACACAAATAATGTTGAAAAAGCAATTGGACAAGGTCTTATTGATATTTTGACTACATTGGAAGATATTTGCAAAGGCATTAAGTCTGGAATTCCAGATGTAGAGGGTGTTGACGAACAATTGGGTACAGCAAATACATCAAGTGAACAGCAGTAATAAGGAGGCATTTTATCATGGCAGGTTGTAGAGTAGTAAAGGCATCTATGGATGCAAGTGTTAAAAATTTAAATGGATTTGGCGGTCTGTATAAAGATGCCGGAGATGAATTTGTAAAAGCGTTCAAGGCAGCAATTGAAGAAATGGAAGGCGAGTCCAAAGATGCCCTTGAAGATTTTTTTACTACAAATGTTGAAGGATTTGTAACTACAGATTTACCTGGTGCGGTAAAGGGTCTGGCGTCTCTTTTGGAAGCGAATGCAACGAATTTTGACGATACAGATGCAAAGATTGCTGCAAGTATCAGGGGTAACTAAAAATTATTGAATCTGGAAACGGAGAAATAATTTATGACTGTAAACAGCCTCAGGCTATTCTTATGGCTGGGGCTGTTTTTTCATATGTTGGAGGTGGATTTATATGGCATTTAGAGAATTGCGTGAAGATGAAATTATTTTGCTTAATGAATTTGAAAAAGCACAGTATGAAAAAGATGTCAAAATACATCAAGAGAGAATGGCATTGGTTGAGAAACTTGAGCAGATTGAAAATGCAAATATTCAATATCAAAAGCCTAAATTTAAAAGAATTAAACCGATTCCAAAATTGGATATGCCTAAATATCAGCCGGTTGGAATTATTAAAATCAAATTGCCAAAATCAGAAACAGACAGAAATTTATTTTTACAGAATTTACAAAATCAATCTATAAGTGCAATTAAAGTTAGAAAAAGGATATTGGAAAATGAATCTGTTTGTATAAAAATAAAACCGATATCTAAGGTTAATGTTCCTTCTTTAAAACCTTATCAAATTATGCCACAGCGAATAGTTTCTCTGAAAAAAACAGATGTAAAAGTTCCTGCAGTTTCATTTACCGGAAATACAAAACATATGATTCAAGGTTTATCAAATTTTACTAAAGCAATTGATGTTCCAAAATGTAAATTCACTAAGGTTCCACAAATAGAAATAACGGACATTCCAAAGAAGTGTATTCCGATTATTATGAATGCACAATTCAAATATGAAAAAAATCTCACTAAAGTTCCTCATATTTCAATCTCTCTGCCTGATGCCGTAAAATTCAATTTTGACAGCAAGGTGAAAATTAAGAATATGCCATCTCTTTATAAAGTTGAAGCATCAAATACGACTTTTCATGCTCCTAAATGTGAGACAAAGGATATTCCCAAGATTTATGTTACTGTTCCTGAGGTTTCATTTGAAGGATCAAAATATAAAATTCAAGGAATTCCCAAAATGCATATACCATTAGTTAATGATGATTTTTCAGCTATTCATCGGCAGATTGGCACTGTATCGTTAAGAAAAGTGCAGCCATTTGAGAAGCAAATAGTATCTGTACCAAGTATAAAATCTTATGTGAATCCTCAATGTACAGTTTCGCTTTTACCTTTGAATCCTGTTTCGATACCGTCTGCGGATAAGTTTACACCTCCGTCAAATAAAAATGCAGTTGTATTAACACCGCAGAAACTTAAAGAACCGCATATTTCTGTGAAACCTATTAAAAGGATAATAATTGAAAAGGATAGAATTCCCAAGATAAATATACATATGCCGGATTATTCTAAAATGGATGTAGAAAATATTTTGAATATCGCACACAAGGAATTACAAGGAGTATAGTTTATGAAAAATAATGAAATTATGATTTCGGTACAATTTAATTTTCCCAATGATGATACGTATGGAGAATTAGCTGGTACCAAAGACAGTCTAGCCTTTCTTGTGAAAGATGATATAACGTTAAAAGCATTTTTAGAAGGACTTTATTATGGACTGCATAATAGTTTCATAAGCCATTTTCTTTTGTATAAGAACTATATTAAGCAGAGAAATCAAATAGCAGTTAACTTTACTCGAAAAGGTAAATTTAAGGTTATTGATTGTGAAAAAGAATTGAAAAATGCCAAAGTCACATTAACGGAGTTAGGATTTGTAACTTCAAGTGTGCTGATGATAACGATGGATTCAAGCTTAAATGAAACTGTTTTATTCGAAGAAGTACCGAGCAGCTATATCTTAAAATCGGACAATAATTCATTGGAATATAATATAAGCAGCCGTACTTTAGAGGCAGTTGAATCATCTGATATTGAAATATTGCCACCAGGTGAAGTGCCGCAAAAAGAAGATCGTTCATTGGCTGATATTTTAATACCTACAGTTATTTCTACAGGCGGTATGATCGGTGTACGCTCACTCATGTCTAGTTCTTCGGGCTTGGGTGGAACCATGTGGATGATGACAGCTGCCACAGGTGTAATGACAATGGTTACAACAACATACAACTATTTTAAGCAAGGAAAAACAAATCGCAAAAAGAAGCGTGAATGGAAAGAAAATTATGAAAACTATATAAAGCGTGTTATAGATAATATCGGAAAATGGCAGCAGGCTGATGTAACATATCTTCAGCAGTTGTATCCAGATATGGCGGAACTTTTTAAAGATCTTGCAAGGCTTGATTCTGCTATTTTCGCACGTTCGCAAAATGATAATGATTTTATGCGCATTTCACTTGGTGTATCCGAGAATGTAAAGCCGCTTTTTAATATAAAATATGACAAAAAGGATGAGATATTCTCTGATGTGTATTATCGTTTATGCTATGAGAACTTTCAAAACGGTAAGGAAAAGCGAATTTCAGGCATATATATTGATGTTCCAAAGGAAAAAATCAAAAGAAAAGATGCACTAAAAAAACAAGAACTTATAAAAAGTGGAAGAATGTCTGAAAATATGTTTTTGCTTTCTGAATTATCATATCATTTCTCAACAGAATATTTTCGGTTTTTAGATGGAAAAACTTGGGGAAGTGCGGGAGTAAAAGCGCCCTATATGCTTGATATTAGAAATGCAGGTGCTGTAGGCATTATTTCTGATGACAATCTGTATGCACACGACTTTATTAAACACACGATATTAGATCTTGCTTATTATCATTCTCCGGAGGATATTCAATTTGTGTTCTTCTTTGAGGATGAATTAAGTATTGAGGAACAGGAAGAAAGAGTGAGAGAATATAAATTTCTTCCGCATTGCAATGAACTGCTTGAAAATACTTCTCAATTCGTTTTCAATCAAGAAAGTGCTGGTGAAGTGTATGGACAGCTTCTGAATATTATGAATCAAAGAGCAAAAGAGAAACAGTCTGATGAAGAAAATGATTCTGTTCCTGAAAAACTCACACAAATTGTTTGTGTTATTTTTGGTGATTATGAGATAAAGTCTACAGGCTTTTCAAAATATCTTCCTGAGGCTCCAAAAGAAGGGGAGGATTATCAAAATAAATTAGGATTGACATTTTTATTTTGCCGAGATGATAAAGATAAGCTTCCGCGTTATTGTGGTGATATTATTTATTTGAATATCAGTAATAACAATACCGGGTATGGTTATGTTGTTCCAAGATATAGTGTGATGACACGTGAAAATATTCTTGCAACTGTTACGGAAACAAAGAAATATCCTAATTTTTGGAATGATTTTATCTTTAAAGCCAGTGAATATAAAGAGCAATATGAACTTGCTTATAAAAGATTAAGTGCCATTTACTACACTCGTATTGCAGAAAATGGACAAGTTCCAAGTATGGTAACTCTTTTTAAGTTACATAATATTTCAAGTGAAGATACAAAATTCAAAAACAGCAATGCTTCTAATCCATTGACTACAACAAATATAGCCAATAGAATACTGAAATGTTGGTCAAGTACAAAAGAAGAATATGATGTAATCAGAAATCTTCGTGTCAATATTGGTGCAAATGAACATGGCAATATGCATCTTGACCTATATGAAAAAGCCGATGGTCCCCATATGCTTGTTGCAGGAACAACAGGTTCGGGTAAATCTGAAACGATTATTACATATTTAATAGGACTTTGTATGAAATTCTCTCCAATGGATCTTAATTTAATGCTTGTAGATATGAAAGGCGGAGGATTTTCAGATCGATTAGGTGATTTACCTCATTGTGTAGGTGTTGTAACTGATACGGCTGGTGAAAGTGAAGGAATATCCTCGGCTTATATGTTGAAGAGATTTCTTGAAACATTAAATGCCGAAATCAAAAAGAGAAAGCTTTTGCTTCAAGAATTTGGCGTTGATACAGCAGATGCATATATTCGTGCAAGAAGAATTATGGTTGAAATTGATAGCTTGATAAATCGGGAAGAAAATTTATCATTACAACAGGCGTGTATTATTTACAAGGATTTAAAATCTAGACAGATTGCAATAGAGGAATCTGAATACTCTGAAAGCATACAAGTTATTTTAGAAAAAATCGGAAAACTCAATGAAAAGCAAATCAATGTTTTGAAAGAAAAGGGAATCGAAAGAATTAAACATCTTTCGCATCTTGTTCTCGTTGTTGATGAATTTACAGAATTAAAGAGGTTTTCCAATGAGAGCAATGATGTTGATTTTATTGCTGAAATTACCACAATTGCTCGTGTGGGAAGAACACTTGGTTTTCATATTATTCTTGTTTCTCAGAATATTGAGGGTGCTATTACGGATGATATACGTGTTAATTCAAAAGCAAGAATATGCTTGAAGGTAGCTACAAAACAGGCTTCTAAGGAAATGATTGACAGTCCGGTTGCAGCTGCACCAACTATGCCTCTAAACGGGCGTGCATATTTGCTTGTTGGCACGGGATCGAGATTTGAATATTTCCAATCAGCTTATACTGGTGCAAATCAAAATTTGAGTATTGAGAGTCCTGTTAATATTACATATGTTCCTAACAGTGGAAAGTTCAACGACAAGTTTTATCGTTCACAGAAGGATAATGAAGCACAAAAGCAAGCACAGAAGAATGTTGATCCGAATGCTACGCAATTGAAGTTTGTCGTTGATACGATCATAGCCATAAATGAAGGCAGACCAATGCCAGAAAAGATATTTATGCCGCCATTGAAAACAAAACTCGAAAATACTACAGAATGGAGGATGTGAATTGGAAGAGAAAAAAACAATGATATGTACCTTAGGGCAGTATGATATTCCTATTGTACAGAAGCAGCCATTATTTAAAGTCGACTTACTTGATAAAAATATAGCACTGTTCGGTGCTTCAATGAGTGGAAAAACAAACTTCCTTAAGTTACTGATTCAAACTTTGCATATGACGAATAATGTAGATGATGAACAAATCTTCATTCTAGACTTTAGCGGTGCATTAGCTTTTTATAAAAATTTTCCTTTGGTTTCAGCTTATTTTGACAACTCTAACGAGGAATATGTGAAAAGAGCGTTTAAGATACTGGAGGAAATTATAAAAAATAACACAAAAGAGCTTGATGGTACAGGATTCTCATCATTCAATGGTGAAAAGAAAATAATCCACACAACGTTTATCATTGACAATCTCAATGCTTTTCAGGATGAACCAAGATATTTAGCATATCAGGAGAAATTTGCTAAAATATGTCGTGATGGTTTATCAAAAGGCATTACAGTAGTATTTACCGCCTCTGATACGAAAGGACTTTCGTCTTATTTGAATAGCTTTGGTCAGAAAATAGCACTTGAAATGCCTTCTGATAAATATATGGATATTTTTAACGCAAGGGTAACAGAAATAGGTGCAATTGCCGGTAGAGGATTTGCAAATGTAACAATTAAACCTGATGGTATTGAAGGCACTTTCAGAATGAATGCACCATATGAATTACAGTGCTATATTGCTGATCCGCTTGATAATACTACGAATTATATTCAAACTTTAAAAGATAAGTTTGAATTTGATGAAAGTTCAAGAGTTTATGCCAAGTGCGTGAAAAAGTACTTAACTTTTTCAGGTGACTTGACATTCGATGAATATAACAGATTAAAGCAAACTCCAATAACTCTTGAAAAAAAGTCAGAAGAGAATCCTTGTCCTGTATCAGTTGGACTTGATTATATTGACTTTTACCCTGTGACAGTGGATTTTTCAGAATCAAGAGTGATTGGTATATATGGAAAAAAGGAATACGGAAAGAGCAACCTTCTTCGTTTGATTCTTGATGATTTATTCAAAAAGAAATCTTATGCAAGATTTGTCTTTTTTGATGATGGCAGAAAGCAGCTAAAAGAATTTTATGAAAAATGCGAATCACTTGGCTTGGATTGCAAAAAGTTCATAGAGTCAAAAAAGAATATGACATTGCCGCCAAATGAAACGGAAAGTCCATCATTTGATATGTCAAATGGCTTTATGGATGTTATTGAAGTTAAAAAGACAAAAGGAAGCATTCGTAAAACTGTTTCTCCATATCAGCAATTTTATCATTTTATAAATGATAATTATATGGATTTGACATGGAATGGCTTATCAAATAGTCAGATCCATTCACCTATTGCAACGTATATATATGGAGATGCAAATGCAGATTTAATGCCTTCTTATGATGAAAATAGAAAGCCAATTAAGCCTACTGTGTTTATTCTTCAAAGTAAAATGTTGTATTTGAGTGCAAATGGAGAAAAGCAATTTATTAATAATATACTTCCAAAGCTTGCAGCAATTGCTGAAGAAGAAGATTTGATATTTATCTTCACAGATATTCAAAAGATTACAGATCAGGAAATGAATAATTTCTTTAATAATACACTTAATTCTGTTTTTCTCTTGGATAATATAGCAGAATTTGCATCTGAAAGAGGGCAAAAGTCTGTTTTTGGAAGTATGGATGTAAAAGGTTTGAAAGAAGAGTATGCTCGTTGTGAAAAAGGTGACGGATATTACTATAATATCGAAGCCGATAGACTTGTTAAGATGAAGTTTATTAAGACAGAGCAATGATTGGAGGAAAGTATTATTATGGCAGATGGTAATAATATTCGCTGTGCTGATATTGAAAAGCTTGTTCAGTTTGAGTCAGATAGTCAAGAAGCAATAAAGGAATTCGACAGAATAAAAAGAAAATTCAAAGAAATTAATGATAATTTGCTTACCCAGTGGAAGGGTGCGGGAGCGGATCAGTATAAAAAAGAGGTAGATAATATTCTTGAAAAAATCGGAAATGTGGCTGATGTACTGAATGCTATCAATAACGATGCTTTAAAGAGTACAAAAGATGTATATTTACAATTGGATGCTGATTTAGCCGCATTTAATGAAAATCCAACAACTGAGGATGGTACAGAAAATTGAGCAAGGAAAAATCAATGAATCTCGCTAAAGTGCAGATCAAAGAAGCACAATCAATAAAAGATAACTATGTAAAACTACATATATTGAATGAGGGAAGCAAAGGCACAATTTATGATTTGCTGAAACTTCCAGAATTAAATGCAAAAGGGAAAAATGTGAAATGAGTACTCAAATACAAGGGACAAAATTTCTATATGAAATTGATAAAAAAGATTTTCCTGATGGTTTTATTGCCTCCGGAACAGAAAGTTTTGTTTTTAAAGGCAGAAAAGTTTCGATAGATGAGAATGGCAAGTCTGATTTATCTTTCTCTTGCGTATTAAAATTTAAACCAAAATCAAGCGAAAGACTAGATAGATTTAAGAATCAAGAACTTAAAATCTTTGAAGAACTTCAAGAATGTCGAAGTGTTGCAAGAATATATGATGTCGTAGAGGATATTGGCGAAAATTTTGAGTTGGAAATTCCAGGAACCAAAGTGTTTATTCGCAGCAGTAATCCCAATGGTTCAGAAGATATATTGCCTTGTTTTTGTGTAATTGAAGAGTTTATTGATGGCTGGTCGCTGGAACAATATTGCAGAAGAGAATTCTGGGGACTTGAAAAATATAAAGATAACAGATGGATTAACTTTCATGATTTTTCTGATATGGAAAAAGAAGAAGTATTAGAAAAATATAAGGATGAGAAAACTTTTTTTCGATATCAGGAAAAATTACTTAGATTTATGCAAAGTTTATGCGGAATATTGATGTTTATCAGTACGACTTCAAAGAAAAAAGTTCTTCATCTTGACATTAAACCTGAAAATATTATGGTTACACGTCAAAGTGAAGAACTTGTTTTGATAGACTTTGGACGTTCCATATTCTTACCGGATGATACAACGTTTGTATATCATAATCTTCAAAGTGTAGACTATAACGAAGCTGAAGATATTAACTCTCTCTTTTCACATGGAACAATAGGTTATGCTGCACCCGAATGTTATGCGGCTGCTAACAATGAGTCGAAGTTTCCATTCTTACAAGAAGGATATGAAATTGGCAAAATGTCAATAGAAAGCGATATATTTTCATTTGGAGCAACTTTTTGGGAATGCATGAATATTGTGGAGCTTATGACAAATAGTGAGATGTTTGCTGAATCTCCTCATAATTTCTATGAGGCAAATCTTTTGAGTGATGAAGCATATTTTAATAGAGATTTATCTCTTGAATGTACAGGACCTTTAGGCGGACGATATCATTTATCATTACAGAAAATTATAAGCAAATGTACAAGACAGCGTAAGACGGGGTATCTTGAAAGTGATGATTATTATCATTATTATAAAGATCTAAAAGATGATCTTGACGATGCTCGAGATAGTATACCTTCTGTAAAAAAAGGCGAGAACAAGCAAGTGAGAAATGCTGCAACTATTTTTGGTGCATGCATCGGATGCATTATAACCCTACTGTTATTCTCATTTGTTTATAGGGTAATTGGTTATCAGATCGCTACAAGCGATTGGGAGGATCTTTTGGAAGAAATAAGCAATCAAAATGAAAATACCATAACATATCAGGCAACGCAGTTTGGCAAGATCTCTGAGATATCACTTGAAAGAATGAAACTCGCTGATGATGGACAGAAAAAAGATGTATGCAATGAATGTTTTAATTACCTGTCAAATGATGATATTATCAGTACCATGGAAGCTTCTCTTATGGTGTCACTTCTGGAACAGTTTGATGATGACAGTGAGAAAATAGTATATGTTGACAAAATAATGGAAAAGGCAAATGCAGCCGAACTTTCTTCTATTTCTTCAGCAATAAGTGAGATGGAATTATCAGAAAAAAGTACAGCGTATGATCTTGCTATTGCTATCCACAGTGTGGAGAATATTAACAATTATAACTATAGCGATGCATACACTTTGTTGGAAGAAAATGAAAACAATTCAATATACAGACACTCTGTGAGACACCTTGCAATTGCATTAAATAATAAGGGTGATATTGCAATAAATAATATATCAGAGGCAAAAGAGATAACACGTTCTGAAATTTCAGCATTTTTAGATCGCTTGGAAAAGTATAACTGAGGTGAATTATGGAGAGTATAAAAAAGTTAAAAGCTTATCTGGATAAGCGATTTCAGAAGCATCCTATAGTAGGATACATAGTATATGGTGGACTAATGGGATTTGTTGCTTCTCTTTGCATAATACTGTTGATATTGGGAGTACTGGCGGTAACAGGAATTTATGGCAGACTGAATATTGATTATCGTACATGGCGAATTTATATTATAATAGCTGTGGTGATTGCAGTAATTGTATTTGTTATCGGAGCTATGGCATTTTTTCCATATAAGAGAAAGGGAAACAGCCTTTTTAAAAAGGAGTACACCAAAGGAACTTCTTACAAGGCATTACATAATCTTCTGATAGAACAAGAAAATGAGAAGGAGTGACAGTATGAAGTGTAAAAAGTACAATTGTGCATTATTATGCAGTATAGTGTGTTTTACAATATCTTCTGCGTCATTTCTTCTTATTCCTATATCTGATTTTAATGGAACAAAAATAGAACGTATTCTTGCATATATGGTTGGTACATTGTTTTGGTTGGGATTTATTATTGGATTGACGATTACATTTTTATTGGGAAGAATGCGTAGAAAAGTAGGATATAAAAAATATCGTTTACTGGGACTGTTTTGTTTTTTTAATAATAAAATCGGAAGAATCTGTGATATCGCAATGCTAATTTCCCTAGTAGTTATAATTGTCGCTAAAATTCTGTTGAAAGATCATAACTTATTATGGCCGGTAATGCTGTCGGTTGCAATGTTTTTAATATTTATGCATTCAATTATAAACGGTAATAACTATTCATATGCTTTTCAGGAGGATGTAAAACAATGAGGATTGTAAAAAGAATACTTGCTGGTTTTTTAGCCGCTTCTGTTTTATTTAGTTCTAATATGATTTGCTTTACAGCAGTTGCAGAAGAAACTAATGATACGAATATTACAATGCCGGGCAGCAATGTTACAGAAGGAGATTTTGATTTAACTGTTGATATTCCGAAACAGTGGTCAAATGATATTAAGGAATGGACGATTACAACTGATGATGCAGATTTGTTTTATAAATTAAGTGTTGATCCCATCAATGAGGATGAATGGGGTTCATATACTGATGATGATATTAAAGAATGGAATGATGGTGCAGATTTTGATGAGAGTGAGGGATACATTAAATTCTGGGCTGTAAAACAGATTAATGGTGAAGAAAAATTTGTTACTAGTGAGGCTGTTCCTTATAAGTATGATAAAACTTCTCCAGATTCATTTGAAATTAAAAAAGTTAAAGTAGAAGAAAAAAATGAATTTGTACTTAAGAATAAAGATCCGATAAGCGATAATCTTTCAGGAATAGAAGAAGTATGGTATATAATAAATTCAGAAAATGTATCGACACTTGATGATATTTATAGTTTGGGCAAGACAGCTGAATTTGATGGAGAATCATTTGAAATTTCTTGTACTAAGGAAATGAATGACTGTAATGTTACTGTTTATTTGATAGATAAGGCTGGAAATTATGCAAGCAGCTCCATAAATGTAGATACATATAAGGATTTATCTGCACCACATCTAAATGTAAGTGGTATTGATAGTGCCCAGTGGGTAAATAATTTGGATGGATGGAATGTCGGCTCAGATTCTTATGGTGCTAATATATATTATAAAATTTCAGATACTGATCTTGAAAAATGGGGCGATTGTCCAAAAGAAGATGATTGGAAATATTCTAAGGAGAAAATTCCAGAAGGACATAAATTTATTCATTTCTGGGCAGCTTATGATGACACCGACCGTGAATATTCAGAAAAGACATTTGAATATAAGTTTGATGCTACAGCACCAAATAGTTTTTCAATTAAATACGATTATAAAGGTAGTTATATAGATGAAACTAATGATTGGAATGAGCCTAAATTTATTGTTTATGGTTCTGAAATATTTGATGGGGTTTCCGGAATCAATCAGGATAGAATTTATTTCAAAGTTAAACAGAATGGAAATGAATGGG
>CANOIR010000052.1 GCA_947566125.1 uncultured Ruminococcus sp.
CAGCACTTGGTTCACCAAGATGTGAAGCGGTTCTGGCTAACGAACAAAGACTTGATACAACATATGTTTCCGGTGTGATCAACATTATCATTCCAGCAGACACAACAACTACAACAACAACTATAACAACTACTACAGACACAACAACAACTACTACAACTACATCTGGTACTGGAACAACAACAACTACAACCAGCACAACAACTACAACAACTACTAGCGGTGAAATAGTATGGAATGACCTTATTGGTGATACAAACCTTGACGGCAGAGTAGGTGTACAGGATATTATTTGCCTGAACAAGTATCTGCTTGGTCAGATTACACTTAACCCACAGGCTATGAGAAATGCAACTTGTAAGGACGATGGAAGCGTTAATATCAATGAAATCAACAGCGATGACCTTATGTCACTTATGAGATACCTCGTAGACTTTATTCCTTCACTTCCTGAAGCGTAATTAAAGTTTTAAGTTTTAATGAAAATGAAGCCGTAAGCTTCGAATAAATCAACACACATCATATAATTGCTTTTTATTTGCCGCTGTATTTGCACGTACAGCGGCATTTTTTTATAAAAAAAATTGAAAAAATTTATATTTACCTATTGACAAAGTAGGAGTAATATGATATAATCATATTAAACTACTTTATAAGTATGTAAATGGTAATGAAAGATGGCGATTGTTTTATGAAATTATATTTTGATAAACTTGTAAGGCAAAATTTTAGATTCGGACGAATGCCAGACTGTTTTAATATTAAATAAAATTTTGGTTTAAAATTAGATTAAGATAAAATTAAAATTTGAAAGGAAATTATATTATGGCTAATTTAAAATTTGAAACATTACAGCTTCATGTTGGACAGGAAACCCCAGATCCAGCAACCGATTCTCGTGCAGTACCGATCTATCAAACCACATCTTACGTTTTCCGTAATTGTGAACACGCAGCAGCAAGATTTGATCTTTCTGATTCTGGAAATATTTATGGCAGACTTACAAACTCTACACAAGATGTTTTTGAAAAGCGTATATCAGCTCTTGAGGGCGGTACAGCAGCATTAGCTGTAGCATCTGGTGCGGCTGCTATTGCATATACTATAGAAGCACTTGCCCAAAGTTGTGGTCATATAGTCGCACAAAAGACAATTTATGGCGGCAGTCATAATCTTTTGGAGCATACATTGCCGAATTTTGGCGTTACAGCAAGCTTTGTTAATATCCACAATCTTGAAGATGTAGAAAACGCTATAAAAGAGAATACAAGAGCTATATATATTGAAACTTTAGGTAATCCAAATAGTGATATTCCGGATATTGACGCACTTGCTAAGCTGGCACATAAGCACGGCATTCCATTGGTAGTTGATAATACATTTGGTACGCCGTATCTTATAAGACCAATTGAACATGGTGCAGATATAGTAGTTCATTCAGCTACTAAGTTTATAGGCGGACATGGAACAACTCTTGGTGGTATAATTGTTGATTCCGGCAAATTTGATTGGGAAGCATCTGGCAAATATCCCGCAATTTCCGCACCTAATCCAAGCTATCACGGCGTATCATTTACAAAGGCTGCGGGTGCATCAGCATTTGTAACATATATAAGAGCAATACTTCTGCGTGATACAGGTGCAACTATATCACCGTTTGCAGCGTTTTTGCTTTTACAGGGCGTGGAAACATTGTCACTTAGAATTGAAAGACACATTGAAAATACAAAAAAAGTTGTAGAATTTCTTAATAATCATCCTTTGGTAGATAAGGTAAATCATCCGTCACTGCCTGATAATCCTGACCATGAACTTTATGAGAGATATTTTCCAAATGGCGGCGGTTCTATATTTACTTTTGAAATAAAAGGCGGAGTTAAAGAGGCACATAAATTTATAGATAGTTTAAAGATTTTTTCACTGCTTGCAAATGTGGCAGACTTAAAGAGTCTTGTTATTCATCCTGCTACAACAACGCACAGTCAGCTTAATGAAGCGGAACTTGCAGAACAAAATATTAAGCCGAATACGATTCGTTTGTCTATAGGAACAGAACATATTGATGACATTATTGTGGACTTACAGCGTGGTTTTGACGCTATAAAGTAAATAATATTAAGGGAGCGATTATCATGACAAAAGTATATACATCAGCAGAACAGATTATTGGTAAAACACCTTTGCTTGAACTTTCAAATATTGAAAAGTCACTGGAACTTAAAGCAAAAATTTATGCAAAGCTTGAATATTTAAATCCGGCAGGTTCGGTAAAGGATAGAGTTGCAAAGAAAATGCTTGATGATGCGAAAGAAAAAGGAATTCTTAAACCAGACAGTGTTATAATTGAACCTACATCAGGAAATACAGGAATAGGTCTTGCGTCTGTTGCAGCAGTTAGAGGCTATCGTATAATTATTGTAATGCCTGAAACAATGTCTGTTGAACGCAGAAAAATTATGAAGGCATATGGTGCAGAGCTTGTATTAACAGACGGTTCAAAGGGAATGAAGGGTGCTATTGAAAAGGCTTATGAACTGGCTAGAGAAATTCCAAATAGCTTTATTCCATCTCAATTTACAAATCCTGTAAATGCTGAGGCACATTTTGAAACGACTGGTCCTGAAATTTTTGAAGATACAGATGGTTCGGTTGATATTTTCGTAGCTGGTGTAGGTACTGGCGGAACTATAACAGGTACAGGCAAGTATTTAAAATCAAAGAAACCATATGTAAAAATAGTGGCAGTTGAACCGGCGACCTCTCCGGTGCTTTCTAAAGGAGTATCCGGTTCACACGGAATACAGGGAATAGGTGCAGGATTTGTACCAGAGGTACTTGATACTGAAATTTATGATGAAGTTATTACTGTTGAGAATGACGATGCTTTTGAAGTTGGCAGACTTATCGGAAAATCTGAAGGTATACTTGTGGGAATATCATCAGGAGCTGCTGCATGGGCAGCAATAGAGCTTGCGAAACGTCCGGAGAATGAGGGTAAGAATATTGTAGTGTTGTTGCCTGATACTGGCGACAGATATCTTTCAACTGCATTATTTTCAGAGTAATTAAAAATAGCAGCACTTTTTAATATAAAGGCAGGTGAAAGAAAATATGATGATTTCCACAAGAGGAAGATACGCACTTAGAGTTATGATAGATCTAGCTGAAAATTATGACGGCAAATATATTCCCATGAAAGACGTTGCATTACGTCAAGATATATCTTTGAAGTATTTAGAAAGAATACTTCCTGCTTTAACTAAGAATGGTCTTATTGTAGGTGTACATGGAAAAGGTGGCGGATATAAGCTTGTAAGGCATCCTGATGAGTATACAGTAGGCGAGATTCTAAGGCTTACAGAGGGTAATCTTTCACCTGTAGCTTGTTTAGCACATGATGCAGATATATGTGATAAAGCTAAAGAATGCAGGACGTTAAATATGTGGCAGGGATTTCAAAAGATTGCAAATGAATATTTTGATGGTATAACGATAGCTGATCTTATGAAAAAAGAATAGAGATAAAAAATAGCTGCTGCAAGGTTTAAACTTGCAGCAGCTTGTTTGCTGTATATTTTAATAAATTTTAATCTTCTTTATTATAGCACTGGAAAATGTTTTCTACATGTTTTGCATCTGGTTTTCTTGTAAATGCACTAACTACAGGTACAATTATAATTGACATTATCATTACTATAGCACCAAGGTTTATAGGTGAAGCAAGATTGAACGGACAAAGATCGGCAACAGTTGCTTTCAGTTCTGGGAACAAACCAAATCCGATGAAGAACATATGAAGCACTGTGAGTCCTATTCCGATTATAAAGCTTGTCCATACGGCAGCTTTTGTTGTTTTCTTGCTGAAAAGTCCAATCATGAATGGACCAAGGAAAGCACCTGCTAATGCACCCCATGAATATGACATAAGAGTTGTGATAGATGCATTTTTATTAAATGCAATTACAACAGAGATAAGCAAGAATATTGCAATGAATATACGCATTATGAGTATTTCGTTTTTTTCATTTTCTTTCTTAAGCTTTGGCTTTACAAAGTCGATTGTAAGAGTTGAACTTGATGTAAGCACCAAAGATGACAGTGTGGACATTGATGCAGAAAGAACAAGTACTACTACAAGACCAATAAGCAAGTCAGGAAGTGCTTTTTCAAGCATTGTAGGAACCATAGAATCAAATACAGGAGCTTCACCTTCTGGTACAGTATTATACAAACGGTCGAAACCACCCATAAGGTAAGAACCACCAGCTACTACAAGAGCAAATATTGTAGAAATAATAGTACCCTTTTTAATAGCGTCATTGTCTTTGATAGCATAGAATTTATGTACCATCTGAGGAAGTCCCCATGTACCAAGTGATGTAAGTATTATTACGCCAATAAGATTTATTGGATCTGGACCAAATACGCTTGCGAATTCCCCCTTTGCAACTGTTGGAGTTTCAATATCAGCCATTCTTGATACAGCTTCGCTCCAACCACCTTGTCCGTTGATTACACACACAACTACAGCTATAATGCCTATAAGCATTACAATTCCCTGTACAAAGTCATTGAGTGCAGTTGCAGTATATCCTCCGAGTATTACATATATAGCAGTAATAACAGCCATGGCTACGATTATCATTTTATATGAAAATTCTGATTCAAGTCCCAGAGCCATTGTAAATAAACGTGAAAGTCCATTATATACAGAAGCTGTGTAAGGGATTAAAAATATAAATACGATCAAAGCGGCTGCGATCTTAAGTCCCTTTGAATCAAATCTTTTTTCAAAATATTCAGGCATTGTTTTGGCATTAAGATGTTTTGTCATCATACGTGTTCGTTTGCCAAGTACGATCCATGCTAATGCACTTCCAAGTATAGCATTGCCAACGCCTATCCATGCGGCAGAAATACCATAGCTCCAGCCAAATTGTCCAGCATATCCTATAAATACTACTGCTGAAAAATATGAGGTGCCATAGGCAAAAGCTGTCAGCCAAGAGCCTACTCCGCGTCCGCCAAGTACGAAATCACTTACGGATTTTGTTTTTCTTGATGTGTAAATTCCGATGCCAAGCATTACTACTATGTAAACTGCAAGCATCGCAATTGTAATACCTACCATTACAATTGCTCCTTTCATGTTTTAATAATTTAAAGCTTTAAATGCCTAAAGCGATAAAAGCATATTTATTTTACCAAATATTATTTAAATTGTCAAGCAGTCTTTGATATTTTTGTTATTATGACAAAAAAAGTATATATTATTTATGCACTTCAACAAAAAGCAAAAAACGACGCTGTGAATACAAACGCCGTTTTTTAATATAGACAGAATATTTATGTGCTTTTTAATTTAATATTGATTAAAGATATGTCAGGAATTGTGTTAAGAAAACAACAAGTATTAAAGCGATAGGATAAGTTGCTGCATATGCAGACGCAACGTTTGAAGTACCTGTCATAGCGATCAATGAACCAAGAGCTGGTGTACTTGTCATACCACCGCAGATAGAACCGAGATTGTTGAATAAGCTGAGCTTAAGAACATATTTTGCAAAGAAGAAGCCAATGAGCATTGGAATCAATGTCATAATAGCACCCCATACAAAGAGCAACGGACCGTATTCAGCCAGTGTATCAACAAATCCAGCACCGCCGTCAATACCTGCACCGATCAAGAAGAGTACAAGACCGAGTTCCTGAAATATGCTCAGCATATGTTCATTAACCTTTAGGCTAAGTCTGCCGATTCTGCCAAAGTGACCGAATATCAAACCCATGATCAAAGGACCGCCAGTTGTACCAAGGTTGAATGAATTGCCGTGGCCAAGAGGAATATTGATTGAACCAAGCAGCAGACCAACCATAATAACAAGTGCAAATGCACCTAAACCAAACTTGTCCATTTCAAAAAGCTTTATCTGCTTTTTGGATTTAGCTTCATTATCATTTGTAATTGTAAGTTTAGCACGTTCATCATCCATATTAGCTTTCAGGATTCTTGGTATGATTTGAACGAAAAGAACAACACCAATTACACCGAATGGATATGCAACACCATGACCTACAGAGATCTGTTTGAATTGTTCTTCGGAAATAATGCCTTCAAGAGCACCCTGAGCCGCAGCAAATGCAGGTGTACTTGTAAGAGAACCGGAAAGAAGTCCAGTTGCCATAGCAGAATTCATATCTGGAACAAAAATTGTGATAAGTGCACAGCATCCGGCACCTACAAGAATTATAATAGTACCGAGCAGTACATAAGATTTGGCGTTCTTCTTAAGATTCTTGAAGAAACTTGGACCTGCGATCAAGCCAACTGATGCTACGAACAGTACAAGACCAAGATTTTGTACAAGCTTAAGATAGTCTGCAATAGTTCCAGCACTATCTGCCCACATTCCGCCTTCAGCAGTCATAATACCATTAAAGTGACCTGCAAACAGTGCTACAAGGAATATCGCAGCAGTACCAAGAGATACACCCTTGATTGTAATTTTACCGATGAGATAGCCGATGACGATTATAGCGAATATGAAAAACAGCACAATAGCCATAGCTTTCATATTGAAAATATGCGTACCAGCAGCTTCTAAAAATTCAAATTTCATATGCCTCTCCTTTTCAAATAAAATTTGTTTCAAGGCATACCGGAAAACGCTGCGTATCGCTTTCCGATATGTCTTGACTTATAACAATATTCTGCCTAAAAGCCTTGAAAATTATACCATATACATTATAAATTGTCAATCTTAGTATGTGCAGTTTAATTAAAAATCGTTACCTTTTTCATTTTTTCGTCCTATGTGGCGAAAGTATTGTAACTTATGATAAAAGTATTGTAAGTAATGCAAACGGAGTGTGTTATAAAATTTGAGTGTTAATCAGGTGCCTTAAATGTGATTTTTTCATTAGATTTCATTAAAAAAGTTTGAAAATCGTCAAAAAGCTCTTTTCATTTTATAAAGGGTGTGGTATAATAATATTATTAGATATTAGATGAATAGTGCTGATTCGGAAAGGAGATGTTCGGTTTGGGTAAAAAGAGTAGTGAATCTGCTGATAAAAAACAGCAGGTCAAAAAGGTTGAGATTCGTAAGGTAATAAAGCAAAAGAAAAGGAAACGCAAAGTACGTAAAGTAATAGATGTGTTTGCTGCAATAGTAGTTTTTGGCTGTTTTGCGGCAGCTGTTGGATATCCTTTGGTTAATGATATGGTTTCGGTTAATCATTTGACAGGAGAAGAACCTATTGGTGATGTAAGGACAACAGATGTCAGCGGTGAAGATGCAGTAGAACCTACAGAAGAAACTAGTGTAAATAACTATGAGATCATAACTGTGGATAATGATGATGTCTTTAAGGGTTGTATGATTCTTGTAAATGAGAACTATCCATTTAAAAACGGCAATGATGCAGATATTGTAACACTTTATGATGAAAAGAATGAATCATATAGTGTTAGCGGAATGGAAATAGGCTTGCAAAGTGAAGCTGTAGAACCTCTTAATAATATGCTTAATGCATTTTATGAAGAAACAGGTCATAATGATATTCTTATTGTTGCAGGATTCAGAACTTTGGAACAGCAGCAGGCACTTTATGATGAAGACCTTGAGAGAACAGGTCTTGATACATCTACACTGGTTGCTTTGCCGGGACATAGTGAACATGAATCCGGCTATGCACTTGATTTTTCATTGTTTTTTGATGACGGTACTTCCGGTGACTATGACGGTACAGGTGACTATGAATGGATAGATGAGCATTGTGCTGATTATGGTTATATTCTCAGGTATCCTTCTGATAAGACTGAAATAACAAAGATACAGTATGAGTCATGGCATTATCGTTATGTTGGAAAGCCGCACGCTTACTACATCATGCAGAAGGGAATCTGCTATGAAGAATATATGGAGGAAATTAAGAACTATAGTGCTGATTCACCGTTTGAAATAGTTGATAGTGATGGAGAGGCTTATGCAGTTTACTATGTTCCTGCCGAAACTGAAAAGTCTGTAACATATGTTCCTCTTATATCAGATAAGCCATATACGATTTCTGGCAATAATTCTGATGGATTTATTGTTACAATTGATTTAAAGGAAAAGAGGGAACTTGTTTCCTATACAACACCAGCTGAGGATATTACCGGTATAACTACAGATGAGTATGGTAATGTGGTTACAAATTCTAAAGATGATACTATGGGTATAACCACAGATGAATACGGCGATGTAGTTAAAAATGATGATGAAGACTCTGGATCTTTTGAAACAACAACAGTACCGGCTGTAGGTTAAATCTGTAATTCTGATTTGCCGCCATGCGAATCAGAATTACAGTACATAAAAATTTATTTGAAAGGAAGAAAAAACATGGCTGACGAAATTAAAGATCAGAACCAAGACAAGAAGAGCGTGAAGGAGAAGACAAAGGGAATAGTTTCAGAGTTCAAGGAGTTTATTTCCAAGGGCAATGTACTTGATATGGCAGTAGGTTTGATCGTAGGATCTGCATTTACTGCAATTGTTACATCTCTTGTAGAAAACATATTTACTCCTCTTATCGGACTGGTAATCGGAGGAATCAACTTTGCCGGCATAAGCATAACAGTTGGTGATGCAAATATTGCTATTGGTATGTTTATACAGGCAATCATCAATTTCCTGCTGACAGCGATATGTGTATTTATCGTTGTTAAGGTTATCAACAGTTTTCGCCGTAAGAAGGAAGATAAACCAGCTCCTCCAAAGCCTTCAAAAGAAGAACTGCTGCTTACTGAAATTCGTGACCTTTTGAAAGAGCAGGCTAAAAAATAAGTTTATTTCTCTACTATTTTTACATAACGTTAGAAATGCCGCACGGATACAACCGAGCGGCATTTCTTTTATATAATCAATATATCAAATTTTACTTTTAAATTTACTTTTCAATAAGTTCCTGTTTCATAATGCTAAGATCAAAGATGTTTATTTTACCATCTTCGTTCAGGTCGCCGGCTTTGATATTTGTTATATCTCCTGAACCGATAAGCCATTTTTGCATCATGATTATATCAGCAATGCTAAATGTTCCGTCTGCATTTACATCGCCACGAACGAAGGAAGGGTTTTCCTTTTCATATTCGTATACAACTTCTGCCTTTATATATTCTACAGAAATAGTATCGCTGATTCCAGCCTCTTGCTTTTCAGAAGCTTCCCACCACTGCTGAAGTTCAACCTTGCCATCAGCAATAACGGCTTCTACATCTTCATCGTCTTTCTTGAATGTTCCATCAAAGTCAATATTTACCGTTTTATCTGATCCCAGTCCAAGAGTGTAGCTCTTTGAAGTCCAGAAATCAGTTCCGTTTTTATCTTTAGCATTTATTGAAACAGCACATCCGGCTGTTGCCCAGCCTGAACCAGCACTTGATGTTACATTTGCTGTCAGATTTATTGCTTTAAGATGCTCTGGATCTTCTATTGGTATTTCAACAAAACCATTTGCATTTACCGATGGATTATTTATGGTTACGACCTTTTTCTCTATGCTGTCAGGATCATATGGTTTAAGATCTTTGAAATCAGACGCATCGTCAGATACAACTACCATTGCAGTAGCAAGTGAAGGAAGAGTAACTTCTACTTTATTATCATTTACGTTTTTCACTACATTAAGCAGTCTGATTTCCGATGAATCTCCGTAAATAGCATAAACAGCAGCGGCTTCATATGTTTTGTCAGAATTGTCAAGTGAGATAACAGCGTTTTGGCTCTTTTCCATATCTTTATTTGTAAGCATAACAGTGACTTCACTCTTGTCAGTGTCGTTTATTGCAGCATAAGAGCTTGCCAAAGATACGTCATCAGTAGTAGTAGGAACGAGATTGTTGCCAAAGCTTCCGCCTTTTCCATCGTAGTTTGTGTAAAGGTTGATAGCTGAAAGCTGATAAGGATTACCACCCCAGATAGTTGCATAATAAACATTTGCATCTGCAAAGCAGCCGAGAGCTTCAGCCTGAGCAATTGCACCGCTTAGATTGTTGCCTTCAAAGTTATATTCGCTAATAGCAAGCTTTGTTCCCGGATAATACTTGTCAATAGAAGTTTGGATCGTAGGAAGAATTGGAACATTTTCCTGACACCACTGACCGATCCAGCTGTCTTCTTTAAATCCTTTTTCATAGAGAGTACGTACTGATTGAAGTATATCTTCAGGCTTTCCTGATTTTACTGATTCAGAATAATAATGTATATCCAGAACATCGAGAAGTCTTGTACCGGCTTCATCAGAGGCCTGCTTCATCTGATCCAGATAGCAGTCAAGATACCAATGGTATCCATTTTGAGCCTTTATGGTTTCCCATTCATTGCTGCTGTCATCATCAGCAAGATGGTCATAGGCAGTATAGCCATAGAGTGCAGGTCCAAAAACTTCAGCATTTGGGTCAAGCTTCTTTATAGCTTTAGCCATTTCTATGGACTTATCACCAAGTTCCTCTATAGTAACCGGATTAGGATGCATACGGCTATGAGTGTGATGCCATAAAGCAGGTTCATTATCAAGGCTGTAACCCTGAATACCTGTTGGAGATGTGGAATCTCCAAGTTTGTTTATGATATAATTTACATACTCGTCCATATAAACCACACCGTCTGTGAGGTCTGGAGTATCTGCAAAATCACTGCCTTTTGTCAGTACAACTTTGTTCCAGCGGTCGGATGGTGCAGCCTCTGCTTCAGAAACAGGGCCATTTTTATCAGCAGAAACATATCCCGCAAGCTGTAGTGTTGTAAGCTTGTAGTCAATATTATTTTTTGCAGCTGATTTGGAAAGACCTTGAACGCAGTCAGCAGGATCTTCTGATGATGAGAGATTGGTGTCTGAACTATGCTGCCAGTCTGAACCGGCATTTGATGCGTTTGTTTCCCAGTTATAAGCAGTCATTCTGTTACCACCCTGACGTATGGAATGAGTAGTAACATTTTTAATTGTATCCTGAGTAGTGTACTGATTAACGCCATATATGTATGGGCTAATAGATTTTGTATTGCCACCAACGTCTACTTTAATGTTCATGTTATAATTGTCAGCAGCATTGGCAATGCCGCTTAATGGTGTCGAAAGGGAAGCAGCAAAAACCATGATTGCCGCCAGCATCGGTGTGAGTTTTTTCATTTTTTAACACTCCTTATTTTATGTCTATGGCTTTCGGGCGTATGATCATTATTTAATCTATCGCCTCCTTATAACTTTTAAGAAAGTCAAATAATTTGTCCATTTCTTCGTCAGTACCAATGGAGATACGCAGATAGTCGTTTGTACGCTCTCCTTTTAAATATCTGATAAAAATATGTTTTTCTTTGAGTGCTTCAAAAAGCTTTTTTGCATTCCATTTCGGGTGTGTTACAAAAATGAAATTACTCATTGAATCCTTGAATTTAAATCCAAGTTTTGCAAATTCTTTTTTGGCACGTTCTCTTGTGTCAATAATTTTTTTAATATTGCTTTGAAAGTATTCTTCATCTTTAATTGACGCAGCACCAGCTTCAATTACCTGACGATTCATTGTATATGAATTGAAAGAATATTTTACATCATTAAGAGCCCTTATAAGTTTTTCATTACTCATAGCATATCCAATACGCATTCCTGCCAATGCACGAGATTTTGAAAAGGTCTGTATTACAATTAAGTTATCATACTTTTCTATAAGCGGTACAGCAGATTGTCCGCCAAAATCTATATACGCTTCATCTACTATAACAATAGAATCAGGGTTATGCTCTATGATATCTATGATAGATTCAATAGGCAGGAGAGCACCAGTAGGTGCATTGGGATTTGGGAATATAATACCGCCGTTTTCACGGTAATAATCTTCCGGTACAATTTCAAAGTCTTCATTCAGAGGTATAAGTTCATATGGTATTCTAAGCATATCAGCCCATACAGGATAGAAAGCATATGTTATATCAGGAAAAAGAACAGGTTTATCAGAACCAAAGAATGTTAAAAAGCACATTGCAAGAACGTCATCAGAGCCGACACCTGTAAAAACTTGACTTTCATTTAAACCATAGCGGTCGGCGATGGCTTTGTTAAGCTTATGTGAAGTTGGATCTGGATAAAGTCTTAGGGATTCCGGTGTGCAGTTTTCAATTGCCTTTTGTACCTCGGGTGAAGGAGGATAAGGATTTTCATTTGTATTTAGTTTTATCATATCATTAAAATCTGGCTGTTCACCCGGTACATAAGGTTCTACACGTCGGATATATTTTTCA
>CANOIR010000053.1 GCA_947566125.1 uncultured Ruminococcus sp.
TGTAATGTCAGTATGAAATTATATAGTGGTGCAAGACATGAACTTTTAAATGAAATTAACCGTAAAGAAGTATATAATGATGTACTTTCATTCTTTGATTTCCGCACAAGTAGTTATACTTCTTGATTATAGTATAAATTTGAAAATGAAACTAATGCCCTTCACGGGCAGTGGCATTCCGTACAGGCGATTGCATTGAGCAATGACAGCATAACTCACTATGGAGTTACTATGTGTATTCATAAGGGATCATTTTAGAAGTATCACAGTTTACGGAAACAGAGTTGTATTTTGTTTGGATTATGGGCTTTGTTTGATCGGTGATGTTACAAAGAAATATATCTATGATAAATATAAATAAAATTATTGATTTTACAAATACGCTTGACAGTTGAAAATGTCATCCTTAAAAATTGCAAGATCGCAGTTACGTAATTGTGACTGAGATCTTGCAATATAAAGTATGGAATTTGATTGTTGTATGAGTCTATTTTCTAACCTGTTCAAACCGAAATTCGGTGCTGAAACAGTAGTATTTATCCTCTAATTTCATTTATGATATTTTCTTTTATCATCTTCCGTGCTGGAAACATAACTGCCAAAATTGCAATTGCTACATTTAGTAGCATAATCGCTATCAAAACCATATTGGGAACATTTGAAGTTAGATGTAAAAACTGTAATACATGTGCCATGTAATAATTCATTATTCTGCGAAGAACCAAATTATATAGCAAGAAGATAAACAAATCTGCCAGTAATCCATACCAAATTCCTGTTTGTAAGATCATTTTATAAAATCCACTGTCCGTTATTCCAATTGCCCGAATAATGCCGTATTCCCTTCTTCTTGCAAGAATAGTATGATTCATACTGTTCATGATATGAAATAGACTTATGATTAACAAAATCACTGCAATACTGGAAAAAAATATCTGCTGCTGTTTGAGATAATTTTTCTGTGTGTCAATCGCATAAGTATAATCCTGAAATACTGCTTTGGGAACATCCCGGATAATTTGCAACAACTGATTACTTACCCTTTCACTTTCCATTCCCTTATTTGAGGATGCATTGATAAAACTATAATTTACAATGCCAAAATCATCTGCCATCTGTTCGTTTGTCATAATAATACTCTGAGCATTATTCCAAACTTCTGCATTTAAAAAGCCTTTCTCTTGTGCTAAGGGTCTTTTTACAATTGCTGCAATTTCAAATTCTTTCTCAATATAGTTTTCTTCACTGCTTTGAAATTTTAATAATTCATCTGTATAGTTTTCTGTCTTTGGAACACGAAGGGTAATAGTATCTCCCGGTTTCTTTCCATAAAAATAATAATTCCCCTGACCGTCCATATTTGCGGTAACAATCACCTTATTTTCTTTTAAAAGCTCTTCTGATTGAATCTCTCCTTCAAGAATAAACTCTTGAAGTTGTTTTATCATTTCTTCATCATAACCATATACATCATATTTAATCCGATATGTTTCATCTTCCTGTTGATTACAAATACTATTGTATCTTTGAATAAAATATAGTTCTTGATTTTGATACTTAAAATAGTCTTTCCAATTTTCATCTGCTAAAAATTCATTTTTTGTAAGCTGCAATTCTCCCATAGAATATTTCGTAGGATACACATCTGTAGTTTCAGGCATACTTTTTATCTTATCCACTACTTTTTCTGGTATGGTATCTTCTAATGAATCAGACTTCAAAGAAATGCGATACTCAGAACCAAGTCCGTCATCTGACATCAATGAAAGTTCCGTATGAACTTTTAAATTTTCCACCATATATGTAGTGCACAGGAAGATACTTCCACCAATGGATAAGGATAGCAAAATTCCAAGAACTTTCTTTTTGTTGGCAAACATGAATTTCCGTACTACAACATTGGCCATATTTGCATTACGCAGAGTATATATTTTTCTTCTTTTTGTAAAAGAAGTATCCCCACTCATTACATCTTTCAAAGATTGTTTTTGAATCACACGAACTACAACCAATGCAACAACAGCCAATGAAATCAACAGGAATAGAAAACCAAATATCATTGCATCCACAGAAACAAAAAATTGTACTGCATTTGTTCCTTCTGCTAATGTCTGATCTGCTACAGATAATCCATTTTCTGCCGCTATGCCTTTTCCACTAAATACACCACTGAACTTATCATATATCAAACTTAAAATTCCATTTCCCAAGAAACATCCCAATGGGTATCCAGTCAAAAATAATATCCAAAGTTCTAGAAGAAGTGTTCCACCAATCTGCTTCTCACTGATTCCTAATGTTTGCAATATTCCATACTCAGACATTCGCTTGGAAACAGAAATATTAAATACACTATATACTACAAAAAGGCTAAACAGACATAACAAAATGAGCATTCCATTGTACGCTAAATTGTAGTCACTCTGTAATTTCAAAACAATATAAGTCAGGTTTCCTTCCTCATTCGTTAAACCGAATTTTACAATTTCATAAATGCTTTGTGGAGCTTCACCACCAAGATATTGTGTAACTTCATCGTTTACTACGACTGCATCTAAAGAAATTTTATGTCTCTGCAAAAATGAGTTCAACTGTTTGTATAGCTTTTCATTTTCATTAAATCTGAGATATAAAAATGTTTGACTGCCACGACCTACAAAAGAATCGCTTACAAAGACTTCCATCTCGCTGGAACTTGCTGCCCACTCACTTTTCAGCACTCCAGTTACAATATACTCTTGCTCTCCAATTCTAAGAGAATCTCCGATATTACCGGAAAATCCAAGATTATTGAGTACAAATCCATCTGCTGCAATTTCATTTTCTTTCTGTGGGAAAGTTCCCTCTATTAAATCCCTATGTGTCATTTTACGATAAGTTTCATCACTATGGATAAAACAGATTAAAAACTCTTCCGCAACCACATCTCGGATCTCCATTTTTCCGCATTGCTCCAGATGATAACCTTCCGCCTGTTCTCCGCTTTCTACAAAATCGTACAGATCCTTTTCCGTTTCTATATAATAATGCCAATCTCCGCATATGGTCTTACTGTTTACAAGATCATTTTTCTGACTGCTGTAAATCAAGGAACTTATTCCGGAAAGCAGTGATGCCGTCAATAAAATACTTACAAAAATCGTAACGGTCTGGCTCTTGTAGTATCGCATATATTTCCATGCAAGTTTTAACATATGCCATCACCACCTTTTGCCGGAAATCTTCTATTTCCTGTGACAATACATCCATCTTCAATATGAATCACTCTATCACAAGTTTGTGCGATGGCTTCATTATGAGTTACCATAATAATGGTTTGTCTATATTTTTTACAACTTGCTTTTAACAACCCCATTACTTCAACCGTGGTAGCTGAATCCAAATTTCCCGTTGGTTCATCTGCTAGCAAAATAGCTGGTTTATTGGCAAGTGCCCTTGCAATAGCAACCCTCTGTTGTTGTCCACCAGACAATTCGTTCGGATATTTCTTACGTTTTTCCCAAATTCCCAATTCACGCAGCAATTCTTCAATATATTTGCGGTTGATATGTTTTCCCTTGTCAAATGTAAGTGGTAGTGCCACATTATCATACACATTCAACACGGGCATCAAGCTATAATTTTGAAACACAAAGCCAATATTTCTTCTTCGGAAAATTGTTAATTCTTTTCTAGACAGAGAACCGACTTCCCTATTCTTTATAAAGATCTTCCCTTGCGTAGGATTATCCAAACCACCAATTAAATTGAGAAGTGTAGATTTTCCAGAACCAGAGGTTCCTACAACAGCAACAAACTCCCCTTCCTCCACCTGAAGATCAATTTTTCTAAGTGCCTTGACCTGATTTTCTTTTTCTCCGTATATTTTTTCTACATTTTGTAACTTTAAAATACTCATCCGTTACCACTCCTTTTTATTGATACATTCAGTATAACTGACGTATCTTGCAATATCTTTACAAACGGATGATTAATTCTTACAATTTTGTAAGAATACAGAAAAACAACTCCCCTTCCCATACTCAGAAACCGCAGTAATATATCCTTTTTCTTTTTCCAAAATGAGATTAGAAAGATACAATCCGATGCCAGAACCTTCCATATTTTCAACTTCCGTACTTCTGTAAAATCGCTTAAAAATATCTGTCAATTCTTCCTGACGGATTCCACGACCATTATCGGACACACTAATTTCTGTGTATAATTCGTATACTTTCATATTTATGGAAATGATTCCATTTTTATCTGTGTACTTAATAGCATTTTCCAATAAATTTACAAATACTTCTGCTGTCCATTTTCGATTATGATATAACACTTTATCATCAAATGGCTCTATTGTAAGGTTGATTCCCTTTTTTTCTAATTTTTCGTAAACAGTATCAACTGCATCCAAAATGGTTGGCTTGATCCCTGTATTTTTCACTTCGAATCCATCAATATTCTGTTCTAATTTTACCATCTTAGACAAGGATTCTATAATCCAATTCAACTTTTCTACCTGACGTTGCAATTTATTTGCAAATTTCACTCTCTGTTCCTGTGGAAGCTCGCTTTTTTCTAAAATTTCCGCATAAAGTGAAAGATTTGCAAGGGGTGTCTTTAGTTGATGTGATATATTCGATACTAAGCTTTTTACTTGTTCTTTTTCTATTTCTGCAATCTTCACATGATTGCCAAGCACTTCTTGTATTTGTTTTATTTTACTGATAAGGGCAGAATATTCTCCTTCTTCTAAATCAGAATATACGACTATTTCCTGATTCAATACATTATCCAACAGGCGATCAATCATACGGTATGTTTTTCTTTTTTGATACAAACCATACCCAATTGCAAGACATAACAAAACGACTAAAGTTATTGTAATACACATATTTTTATTCTTTCCAAATATATCCGATTCCATGAACTGTTTTTATCCATACTGGATTTGATACATCATCTTCTATTTTTTTACGAAGCCTGCTAATATTAACAGATACCGTATTGTTATCTACATACTTCCCATTACTATCCCATATTTTCTCTAAAATCTGTTCTTTTGAAAGAATGTGATTCTTGTTCTCAATCAAATATAATAGTAAACGATATTCCAATTTACTAAGCAAAACTTCTTCGCCTCGTTTGTATACTTTGCAATCATTCTGATCTATGGTTAAAGAACCTGTAATAATCTTTATAGTTTCCGCTTTTTCTTGGAGAATACGTTTTATCCTTGCTTTCAACACTCCAAGAAAAAACGGTTTTGACAAATAATCGTTCACTCCTAGTTCCAATGCTTTAATCTCATCTAGTTCTGTATCACAGGCAGTCAACATAATAATGGGAATATTACTATAACTTCGCACTTCCTTACAAAGTTCAAAACCTGTTCCATCAGGAAGCTTACAGTCAAGAAGAACCAGATCATAATTGCCTTTATCTATTTCCTGCAAACCTTCTCTTTTTGTTTCGACCTCAGTCACATTATACCCGTCACTGGAAAAAGAGAAGAAAAGCCCTTCTCTCAAATCTATATCATCTTCTACAATTAAAATTTTTTTATTATTTTTCAACTTGATCACCTCATGCAAATTTTCTGTATGCATTATTTTACCATTTAACCATAAATTCGTCATATGTGATAATGATTTTCTTTTTCTTACCATTCATTATAGCATATAGCTATCCAAAATTATGTATGATTTTGTAAACGTTGTTCAAGAATCCCTCTTAAACTAAAAGGAATGAGCCCGGTTAAATACCGAACTCATTCGCAACATACTTAATATTTAATTTTGTCTATACTGTATTTATAAAACTACTTATGAAACTTGTGACAAACGTTGTATCATTTCCATGCACATTCTGCCGTTATGATATGGGCATTTCCATGAATGCACAAGAGCCTGTGTGGCATCTGGTATATTATCAGCAGAAATACTCTCTATCCACTCTCCGCTTTTAGGATCAATCACATGATGCTGAATAAAATCCCAAATTTTTTCCTCTGCGTCAAGATATTCTTTCTTTTGCGGATTCTTCTTATAAGCATTATAAAAACCGACTACTGATTCAGCTTACACCACCATATTTTCTGCTTATCAACCTGACTTCCCTCACGTTCTGCCATTTGATTTACAAATTGAGAAAACATTTTCTCTTCCTGCTATTCAATATCAGCAAGATAATTTTGTTTGCAATAAGAAAGGAAAAATCTTTTCGATCTTGAAATCTTACTCGGTTAATTCTGCTTCGTTAAGATCAACAGTTAACTCCTTAAGACATTTTAAACCGTTATTCTTATCTACAAATTTAAATGTAATAACACTGCTTTCAGTACCTGTAAGAAGTCCAACTGGAAGTCCGTTCTTTATATCATCTGTATTAAGATACGGAATTTCATTGCCGTATTCATCATAGCACAGCACTACTATACCAAAAGATGGTATTTCATTACCGTATTCATCATAGTACAAATCTGTGTACTCAGAAGGATATTCAGTAGTACAGGTGATCTTAGCCGGCGTTATCTCATGTATATTAACAACAAATCCATCCTCTTCAACAGTATATGCGGCAGAATTTACGATAGAAAGATTTGGAATCAATTCAAACTCTAAATAAACATCACCATCTATTTTTTTCCAATTATCACTTATACCGCTGCCATATGAAATGTTTGACAGAGTAAGTTTAGCATTGTCAGAATCTGTAATCTTGCAGCCTTCTCTTAGTGTAAGATTAATGCTTCCTGTAAAATTATTTTTAGTTCCAGCGTCAAGAATTAAGCTTCCCATAAGCCATGTATATTCACAATCCTCTCTGTTTAGTGTAGAATATGACTTACCTTCGATAGTCAGAGTTGTATCAAAATTTATATTTTCAGCTCGATTAAGATTTCCATCGACAAGAGAAGCTGTTATTGCCAAAGTAACATTACTTCCATCACAGTATACACTATCAATAGCAACTGAAATGTCATCGGAAACATTTTGGATAGGCTCATCAAGCACTTTGGCATTTTCGGCAATCGGCTCATAGTTAACAATATCATTTTTTGTGGCGATAGATCGTTCCCTGTTTATAAGCTTGCTGAAAACATCTGTATACCTTGCAGCAAAAACAGAAGTTCCTCCACAAACTATAACTGCTGCTACAGATACAATAGCTACCACTTTTTTATTTATTCTATGCTTAATTTTACTTTCTATTTTATTCATATTAAGTACCTCTTCTCTACATCTGTCGCTTGGTTCTATACGGTCAATAACACGTTTGTAATCATTCATACTCATAACTACAGTTCCTCCCGAGTTCCCTTTTCAGCTGATTTCTCGCACGATAAAGAATTGTTTGAATCGACGATTCACTTTTACTGATGATTTTACTTATTTCTCTTACAGAATAGTCCTCGTAATAGTACAAATGAATAACAATTCTGTATTTTGGCTGAAGCTTCATTACTGCATGATAAATGTCACTTTCTTCAGTTGTTTCGTATATAATTTCTGCCTCTTCAAGAGGAACCGACGATAATGAATACTTATAACGCAACGATCGGAACATATCCTTACACATATTTACTGTAATTTTCAGCATCCAGCTTTTTTCCTTTGACTCATCGGTAAATACTGTATTGCTTGCAAAACGTTTCATAAAAACGTCCTGCATTATATCTTCGGCATCGGAAACATTCTTACAATATGTAAATGCCATACGATAAACCGCATTTTTGTATTTATCGTATATTTTTGCCATTTCATCAGCATTTATAGTTACCACCTTCTTTGATTCTATTGAAGTACTTCATATATATAACGAATGAGAATATCAAAATATCACACAAATTTTAAAATATTTGATATATGTCATTATTTTAAAAAGTATCGGATTATTGCAGATGCAGGCTATGACAGTTAAGAAAATTGCAGCTATATTTCCGAAAATGGATTGGAAGCTTACAGAAAACCATCCAATTATGAAATGCGTAAAAATTGTATCTTTCTGCATTTTGATTGTGGTGCAACAGCCTTATGATATTTTTTATACAAGCTCTGTTTCTTCACCACTCCACTGGCACTATTACAGTGAAATTATTTATATAATTAAAGGAAGCGTTGTTATTACGTGTAACAATAAAAAAGCAATTCTAAAAGAAGGCGATTTATGCTATATTTATCCGTTGCAACTCAACTCATTTTCAAAAGCAAATGATTCCCAAGTGCAGTATGCTGTATTGAAATTTGACATCCATACAATCAATATTCCACAGGCATATATCTCAAAAATTTACGATATTTTTATTAGAAGAACACAAGAAACAGATTTTTGTATGATCATTGAGAATGAACAACTGAACAAAGAATATATATATTCCTTAATTCATCATACGATTAGAGAATATACAGAAAAAATGATTTTTACTCTTTACAGGTACAGGCAAATATATATACACTGTTGATAGAGTTTGCCAGAAAAAATGAAAAGGAAATTATGCCTGAAAATAAAAAGCGTACTGATACAGACTTTTCGCTTTATCATATTTTGGAATATATCGATATACATTCTGGCGAACCCATTGAAATTCATGAGCTTGCGGAAATGTGTCATATGAGTTATTCTCATTTTGCAAAGCTGTTTCGTGAAAATTACGGTCGTTCCTGCAAGGAATATGTTACCTATATAAGACTGAATAAAGCACAGGATTTGCTTTTTCATACTGATTACGATTTAAATTATATTGCTCAGGAAACTGGATTTTTCGATTGTAGTCATTTTATACGCACATATAAAAAGTGGAAAGGCATTACTCCTAAACAGGAAAGAATGAATTTGCTTTAAAATTTAAATAAGATATACCAAAACCAGCCGATGAAAAAATCTACGACTGGTTTTGGTTTTGTACTTTATATTTTAATTTGCCTTAAATACAGCTCTTACAAAATTGTAAAGATGTGCATGGATACTGTTATCACCATGATAACCGCCATTTACATAGTGCCAGATATGCGGAACTCCGTTGCTTGTAAAATTATTATGGTAATTTTCAGGATTTGAGTAAACAACTGTATCATTACTTCCTGCTGTAATAAATAACAGTGATGGAGCTTCTTCTTCAGAATTCCATTTAAAAGAACCTGTTACTCCGGGTGCAGGACACATTGCTCCTACATAGCCGAATAAATCAGGACGATTCATACCAATAAGAAGTGCTTCTCTACCTCCCATTGAAAATCCTGTAATAGCTGTGTTTTCTCTTCCTATTTTTACGCTATAGGTGCTTTCTATATGCGGCATAAGATCCTTTGTAAGATCATTGATAAAGTTATCATATGCAGCATTATTTGCATCGTCCATGGCTGTACAATTTTCTTGTGTAGCACTTGAATAAATATACGGAAATACTACGATCATATCCTCAGCATCACCTTCGGCAATTGCATTGCCAATGATCTGACGTGTGTACATAGTTCCATTTCCTTTGATGATCATTCTGTCCTGATTCTCCCAATATCCATGCATAACATAAAGCACAGGATATTTCTTATCTGTAGAATAATTTGCAGGAAGCAGAATGTTATAAGGCTTATTACGGTTGCAAGTGGTTGAATAATATGTTCCAGCTTTAACAGTTCCATACTGAACGCCTGCTTTTTCCTGTTTTGAATCAGCTGTTTCAAATTCCACCACATTTGATTGAACAATAGGAGTATATTCAGACATTTTTAGCATACCTGTTTTTGGCTTTTCTGTAATTGTAAATTCGTTTATAGCAACCACAATATATTTCTGAAGCTGTACAATATCATTTATATCAATGCCTCCATTCTGATTTACATCAGCTGCCATAGCCGAAATACTATCAGAAAATCCTCCAACGATACCTGATTTTGCGGCTGATACGTCAAAAATATTTATTCTGCCATCACAATTAACGTCACCATATGCAAATTTTATCTCTGCAGGTCCCTCTACAATTGTACCTGCTACTGCACCAATTGCTTCATCAATATAAAAATTATCGGTAGCACTTTCAGCTTCAACATAAATTATAAAATCTTTGCCATCATCGGGAAGTTTAAATTTAGAATTTGCCAGCTGAACATATTTACCCTTAACAGCATTTGACGAAGCAATTCGAGCGAACTTTGTTTCACCACTTGAATCTGTGTATTGAAGTGTCAAAGACATATTCTGAGTTGCTTCGCCGTCAAGATAAGCCACACATACACTAAAGCTATATTCGTTGCCTGCCTTAAAAACAGAACTCAAAACTTTTTCTGCACCGTTCCATGCTGCAGTTCTATTTTGTACAAGCAGTGCTTCTTTATCTCTATAAGGTGTTCTGCCACTGAGAATAACATTAGATCCTCCGTGAGCTGACCAATCACATATATCGCCCTCAAATGTATCATGGAAATAATATCCATCCTTATCAGGTTCAATTTCTTTTTCAGAAAGATTTACAACAAATGTAGAAACACTTTTTGCCGGAAGCTGTGCATAAAAGCTACTGCCTGTAAATTCAAGATTTGCAGTTTTAGCAAGATTTTCATTTCCGGAAGTTCTATAGCGATCAATACTTTTAATGACATTGTCACTGTTGACATTAAAATTCTGAGCATAGCCTGTATCACTCTTATTTACCGCTACAATAGTAACCTGATTATCCTTTTTATATGCAGATACATAAACATCCTTTTCAGGCTGTTCAGTTGCATCGATTCTTACAGCACCCGGACGTACAAACTTGGAATATTGAGCCATGCAATATCCACGCTTAGAAATCTTGCCGTCTTCAGTCATAAGACCGTAACTTCTGCGGATATACCACCATGTATATGCACTCATATTTCCAACAACCAAAGCATTATGAATATTCTCAGAAACGTCCAAAGCCTCAGGAAATCTGTTTGCAGAGTCTGCATCGCTGTTTGGAACATACACCTCCGTCATCCAGATCTGCTTTCCGCTGTTTTCAAGAGCCGGAAAGTCCATCCAATCTCTTTGAGTGCCATACATATGAGTACCAAAAACATCGCAGTTAGCCATAGCTTTACTATTATTTAGTATCTTTGTATAAAATTTCTTTCCGCCGTCAGGAACCCATGAAGCATTCTCGGGAGCATACTGGAATGATTCAGGTGACATAAGTCTTGTACTTGTGATTCTATCACCATAATTAGCAATGAAATCAGTAGTTTCATCAGTAGACCAATATGTCCATTCACTTGCAAAATCAGGCTCGTTTTGGACAGATATAGAGTAAAGATCAACCCCATTATCTTTCATATATTTTCCAAAATTATTAAGATGTTCTGCATATGCACCATAATTTAATTTTGGAAGATGAAGTTTTCCATTATTGCCGCCTGATTCGGCAAGATTTGCCGGTGGTTCCCACGGAGATGCAAAAACCGTAACACCATTCTGTGAAGCATACTTAGCTGTAGGAACGGCTAATTTCCACTGATTGCTGTCTGGATTTACAAAGACACGAAGAACTGAAAGTCCCATCTCTCCTTCACTATTACCAAAAGCTGTCTTTCTCTGTGCATCTGTCATATCCTGACCTGTCCACTCTGGATGATTGATTCCTCCAAATCCTACAATAGTCTGATATGCTTTTGAAGTATCGATAACACATATGTCAGCAGCTGAGGCACTTTGTTTTAACATAGGAAACATACTGCAAGTAAAAGTAGCAGCAGCTGTAACGGCTGCCATTATTGATTTTAAAAATAAACGCATTACTAAACACTCCTTTAAGTGATATTATGAATCAGTCATGCCTTTAAAAGCATGACTGATTCATAATATCACTTAAAGGAGT
>CANOIR010000054.1 GCA_947566125.1 uncultured Ruminococcus sp.
TCATGCTTGCTTTTTGATTAACTAATGGAGGTGAGAAAATAGAATGAAAGAAACTTTTTGTGTTTCTCTTGGCACACTTGGCAGCTTCATTGCAGGGCTGTTTGGTGGATTTGATGCATCAATGGTAACGCTACTTGTATTTATGAGCATAGACTATATTACGGGACTGATTGTAGCTGCCGTTAAAAAATCACCAAAGTCAAAAAGCGGAGGACTTTCCAGTAAAGCAGGACTTAAAGGGCTTATAAAGAAATGTGTTATATTTATGCTTGTACTTGTTGCAGTAAGGCTTGACCTTACTCTTGGAACAAAGTATATCAGGGATGCAGTATGCATTGGATTTATGGTAAATGAATTGATTTCCATTATTGAAAATGCAGGATTACTCGGCGTTCCTATGCCGCTAGCTCTAAAAAATGCGGTAGAACTTTTGCAGAATAAAGATAAAAAATAAAAAACGAAAACGCTTGACATTTTCGCTTAAATTCGGTATAATATATTTAAAGAGAGCATACCGATAGGCGGTCGCTCCCGTTGATTGAGTTAAAGAATTAACCGTCTCAAGTGTGGAAGCAAGGGCGGTTATTTCCTTTTATTATTATTAAAAATCATGTACAGTAATGAAGTATATCCTACGAGAAAAATTCCAAGTTGGATTAAATCGTTACATGTTACGTAATTTGCCATTATAATTACTCCCTTCTGGGAGCGTGGATTGACCGCCAATCCGAAGCCAATAGAAAATGTGGCTTCAATAGACTCGCTCAAGGATGGCGAGCCTACCGCTTTTGGTATGCTCTTAAGTGACATTATATCATGAATTTCAGCAAAAGTCAAATAAACTTCTAGTGCTTTCGTGAGATCGAGAGTGCTTTGTATTATGAAAGGAATGGTATAATATGAAAATAATACAAGACTTCGCAACAACCTCCGGCTGCTATCGTGCAGGAAGAACTATCACAGTTAAAGGCTTAATGCTTCACAGTGTTGGTGTAAATCAGCCTGATCCAAATGTGTTTTCAAGAATTTGGAAAACATCTGACGATGTATGCTGTCATGGCGTTTTAGGTGCAGACGGCACAGTTATTCAAACTCTTCCATGGAACAGACGTGGCTGGCATTGCGGCAGCAGCGGAAACAACACTCATATTGGCGTTGAAATGACCGAGCCTTCAACTATACGCTATACAGGCGGTGCAAGCTTTGTAGATAATAACCCTACAGCAACTAAGAAATTCGTTCTCGGTACGTATAAGACGGCTGTAGAGCTGTTCGCATACCTTTGCAAGATGTATAATCTGAATCCGCTTGGCGATGGTGTTATTATCAGCCACAGTGAGGGCTATAGACGTGGTATTGCATCCGGTCATGCTGATGTAGAGCATATCTGGAATAAATATGGGCTTACTATGAATCAGTTCAGGAAAGATGTTAAGGCTGCTATGAGTGGTTCCGGTTCAGGTGATGATGATAATAATAACAATTCTAATGATAACAAAAGTCCAGATAAACCATATATTGTAAGAGTATCTATTGATGATCTGAACATTCGCACAGGTCCGGGTACAGAATATCCTACAACAGACAACTACACCGGTAAAGGTGCATTCACTATAGTCGAAACAAATGGAAATTGGGGTAAACTTAAGTCCGGTGCAGGTTGGATTTATCTGGGATATGCAGAAAGAGTTTAAATAAAAGTAGATAAATATCATTTATAAAATAATAACCGCTTAATCTTTGCTATTAAGCGGTTATTTCTTTTTTCAATAAAAATGGAGGAACTTATAAGATGTTCCCCCTAAATTTTTTATATTAACCTTTTCTTTTCTTTCTGTTGAAGTCACCATTGAAATGATTTTTTTCGTGCGTTCTTCCTCCATGCGATTTAAATCCATTGCCACGGTCTTTATAATTTCTGCGATTATTTCTGTTTCTGTCAGATGAAGAGCGATCTGATCTTCTGTCACGTTCTTCATGTATCTTAACAGATACTTTGTAACCGTTTATTTTTTCGTTTTGCATTGCGTCAAGAATGAAGTCAGATTCTTCCTGCGGAACTTCTACAGTCGTATATTTATCGTAAATATCTATTTTGCCAAATTCGCTGCCGGAAAGTCCTGTTGCATCTACCAACGCACCAAGAATAAAGTTAGGTGCGATACGCTCTTTTCTTCCTATGTTTATATGAACACGTACTGTATTGCGTGTTTCTTTTTTTCTTCCATTTTTTCTTGTTATAGGGCGTGGAACATCGAATAGAGGGAGTGTCTTCATTGTATCTTTAACTTGCTTGTTAAGTATTGCACCAAGCAGCGCTTCAGCAGAAACACCTGTAGCTACAAGACTTTCAGCAAGTGATTTTGCTTCTTTTGATATATCGTCATTACAGCTTTCAAGAATACTGTCTTTGATATTTGCAATTGCGTTTTCTTTTATTACGCTTGCTGTTGGAACAGTAGCTTCTGTGATCTCCGCCTTTGTATATCTGGCAATATCACGTAATTCAAGTTCTTGTCTTCTACCACTTACAATACTGTAAGCAGTACCGCCTTTTCCGGCACGACCGGTACGACCTATGCGGTGAATGTAGTATTCATGGTCTTGAGGAAGATCATAGTTGAACACCATGTCGATTCCTTTTACATCTATTCCACGTGCAGCAACATCAGTTGCAATAAGAATAGTACTTTTGCCACTTTTTACGCTGTTCATAACTTGTGTACGCTGTGACTGCTTCATATCACCATGCAGACCTATGGCAGGGAATCCACGGTTTATAAGCTCTTCTGTAAGTTCATCAACCATTTTTTTTGTATTACAGAAAATCATTGTAGATTGTGGCTTTTTATCTGTAAGCAGCAAATGAAGTGCATCTGTTTTTCTTCCCATAGGAACTGATACATAAAACTGCTCTATGGAATCAACTGTTTTAGCTGCACTTTCTATTTTTATCATAACTGGATTTTTCTGATACTGTTTTGTTATCTGCAAAATTGCAGGCGGCATTGTAGCAGAGAAAAGAACTGTCTGTCTTTTCTCCGGGGTTTCAGACAAAACAGATTCTATATCTTCACGAAATCCCATGTTAAGCATTTCATCAGCTTCATCAAGTACGATCGTGCTTAGATTTTTAAGCTTTAGTGTACGTCTACGCAGATGGTCAAGCACTCTTCCGGGTGTGCCTATAACAATATTAGCACCGTTTTTGAGGGCATATATCTGTCTTTCCATGCTTGCACCGCCGTATACGGCAACTGGCTTTACACATTTTTTAAACTTTGAAAATTTGCCTATTTCCTCACAAGCCTGCATAGCAAGTTCTCTTGTAGGGCAAAGAATCAAAGCGTTTACATACTTACGTGATTCTTCTGTTATTTTTTCTATAATAGGCAGACTGAATGCGGCTGTTTTTCCTGTGCCGGTATTAGACTTGCCTATAACGTCTTGTCCTTCAAGCAGTGGAGGAATGGCTTTCTGCTGAATTTCCGTCATTTCGGAAAATCCCATTCTCTCTATAGCTTCTAAAAGCTCTGAGGACAGACCTATTTCATTAAACTGCATTTTAATTCCTTTCATGTGCTTTTCTTATTGTTTTTTATTGAAATTGCTTTTATTGAAAAGGAGCTGTTGCAGAAAAATTGCAGCAGCTCACATTGAGAACCTGTCCACATAAAAATTGTGTGCGAATCTTCGAGCATAATTTTACCGAGTGCAAGGAAAAATTCGCAGGCATACTTACGTATGGCAAGGATTTTTGACGCAGCAATCGGCAAAATTTGCCGAAAAGACGTGCGGAATTTCCTATGTGGACAGGTTCTAAAATCAAGACTATTCTTCCTCTGGCATATTCCAGTTGTGGTAAACATTCTGGACATCGTCATTGTCTTCAAGATGTTCAAGCAGCAGATTCATCTTTTTTATCTGTTCTTCATCTGTAAGAGTTGTATATGTGGCAGGAATCATATCAGTTTCTGCAGAAATTATATTATAACCTTTTTGTGTAAGTCCGTCACGAAGTCCAGAGAGTGCTGATGGAGCACATACAACTTCGATAACATCATCTTCAACGGATAGATCGTCAGCTTCAAATTCAAAGCAGTCTTCCATTACAACATCTTCATCAAGACCTGTATTTTCAATTATGACGATTCCTTTTTCAGTAAACATAAAAGATACGCAGCCTGATGTACCAAGGTTTCCGCCGAATTTATCAAAATAATGACGTACATCAGCAGCGGTACGGTTTTTATTATCTGTAAGGCAGTCTACAATAACAGCTACTCCACCTGGACCGTATCCTTCATAAACGTTGTTTTCATAATTGTTTTTGTCGCCGTCACCGGCAGCTTTTTTAATGACACGTTCAATGTTGTCATTGGGTACATTGTTTTGCTTAGCCTTTGCAATAAGATCACGCAGTTTAGAATTACTTGTCGGATCAGGACCGCTTTCCTTTACGCAGACAGTAATTTCTCTTCCAATTTTTGTAAATATCTTAGCTTTTACAGCATCGGTAGCTTCTTTTCGTCTTTTTATATTATTCCATTTTGAATGTCCGGACATTTGTCAACACTCCTTAATTAATAATTTTTCATCTGCTTTAACGATAATGTCAAACAGTGTTTGCAATCGCTGTTTTTCACCTATCAGATGAAGGTACCCAAACAGTGATTCAAAGCCAGTTGCTTTATGATAATCCGCAGCATTTCCGTTTTTTGGAACAGAATTACCTGTAGCATTGCGGCCTCTTTTATAAATAGTGATCTCTTCTTCGGTAAGCTCTGGTATAATTAGGTCTATAGCTGCTGCTTGATAAGCTGCACATACACGCTTTATTTTAAGTGAATGAAGCTTTGAGGCTGGCATATTAGCACTCAACAGCACATGCTCACGAACCATTATTTCATAAACACTGTCACCAAGAAATGCAAGAGCAAGCGGACTGTATTGCTTTGCATCTATAGTTGAGAGCGGCTTATCCATATGCGAAATTGTCCTTTCTCTTATTATGATACTTATGATACAAAATCAAATTCAAAACCGAGAATATTAACAGTAGCACCTTCTTCGATACCCATATTTTCCAGTGCGTCTATAATACCGCTGCTTCTTAGAACTCTTTGGAAATATTGGAGAGAAGAATAGTCGTCCATATTGACGGTACGCATTATAGGTTCAAGCCACTTTGCATCTATATAATAAATGCCGTCTTCCACTTCGATTTCAAATTTGCCGTAAGTATCGGCAACAAGATCTTCTTCAGTGATAGGTTCAGGTTCATACTGTAAAATAGGTGGAAGTTCAGCGAGCATATTGCCGGCTGCATGGACAAGTTCTGAAGTTCCTTGTGTTGTGGCAGCAGAGATCTCATAAAATGGAAGCCCCTTTTCCTTGATATATTGACGGAATCTTTCGATTTGTTCAGGATCTGCCATATCACATTTATTAGCAGCTACTATTTGCGGACGTTCCGCAAGTTCTTCGCTGAAATTCATAAGCTCATTTTGGATCTTATCATAATCCTCTATGGCATCACGACCTTCAATTCCAGATACATCTACTACATGAATAATTAGGCGGCAGCGTTCAACGTGACGCAGGAATTCATGTCCCAGACCTATTCCTTCACTTGCACCTTCAATAAGGCCCGGAATATCTGCCATGACAAATGATTTTTCTTCACCAAGGCTAACAACACCCAATACAGGTGTAAGAGTCGTAAAATGATAGTTGGCAATTTTGGGTTTAGCTGCACTTACAACGGAAATAAGAGTTGATTTTCCTACATTCGGGTAACCCACAAGTCCAACGTCTGCAAGAAGTTTAAGCTCCAAAGTTACTTCAAATTCTTCTCCAGGAAATCCGGGCTTTGCAAAACGTGGGATTTGTCTTGTAGAGGATGCAAAATGAATATTTCCTTTGCCGCCTCTTCCGCCTTTGGCAAGAATCTGTGGTTCATCTGTTGAAAGGTCTGCCATAATTCTGCCTGTGACAGCATTTTTTATAACAGTACCTCGTGGAACTTTTATTATAAGATCCTGTGCACTTTTTCCAGTGCAGTTTTTAGCACCACCGGGTTCGCCATTTTTTGCCACGTATTTTCTTTTATATCTGAAGTCGATAAGAGTAGAGAAGTTGTCATCTACCTGAAATACAATATCTCCGCCCTTGCCGCCATCGCCGCCATCCGGACCGCCTGCTGCAACATATTTTTCACGGTGAAATGATACAGCACCATCACCGCCGTTTCCTGCTTTGATTTTAATTTTTGCCTTATCTACAAACATTAAATATACCTCTCAAATAATACTTTGCTATGCGTATATATGCGTATAAAGGTATTAGCTACAAGAAAATCCCGAAGCAACTGCTCGGGATTTCCGTAAGATTCATTGGAATCGCAATTATTCAGCAGCGTATACGCTAACCTTCTTGCGGTCACGGCCCAGACGCTCGAACTTAACTGTACCGTCAACTGTAGCGAACAGAGTATCATCAGAACCGATACCTACGCCGTTACCTGGATGAATGTGTGTACCTCTCTGGCGAACAAGAATGTTACCAGCCTTTACAAACTGACCGTCAGCTCTCTTGACACCCAGTCTTTTAGACTCAGAATCACGGCCGTTCTTTGTAGAACCAGAACCCTTCTTATGAGCGAAGAACTGCATACTAATCTTCAGCATGATATATTACACCTCCGTGTTGTTTATTTTAATGAATTCAGGATAAACATCTTTTAGCAAATCAAAGTGAAGTTTTAATCCCTCTAGAATTTTAACACCTTCCGGTGAAAGATCGTAGGGGAGTTTTATGGAAACAGAGTTTTCACCAGCAATTACATTAGCATTTATGTGAAAGACTTCTGTAAGTGTATTTGCGGTAAGCTGTACAGCGGAAGAAACGCTTGCACAAACAATATCATTGCCGGAATCAGCAAAGCCTGCATGTCCGGAAATTTTACAGCCGCAAAGCTTTTTTTTATGCCAAAAGAATTGTATACGGATCATTATGCGTTAATAGCTTCGATCTGTACCTGAGTATATGGCTGTCTGTGACCCTGCTTTTTCTTCTCGCTCTTCTTTGGCTTGTAAGTCATAACAGTGATCTTCTTAGCCTTACCGTTCTTAAGAACCTTTGCTGATACAGTTGCACCTGCTACGTAAGGAGTACCTACGGACAGACCTGCATCTGTGCTTACTGCGACAACCTTGTCAAATGTTACTGAGCTGTCATCTTCTACACCGAGCTTTTCGATGAAGAGAATATCGCCAGCCTTTACCTGATACTGCTTGCCACCTGTTTCAATAACTGCGTACATTTTTGGCACCTGCCTTTTCTTTAAAAAACTCGCTGCTTTGGGCGAATCATATTAAAAATGATTCTTAAAAATAAGCCCAACACATGCGGTTTTATTATTATACCATACATTTAACTTAGTGTCAAGAATTAAATGTAAATTTTTTTCTTATTTAAACCCACGTGCATATGCACTCGAAAATTGTATAAAAAAACATCTTAAAAGTGCTTTACAAATATTACAAGCTGTGTTATAATGGAAACAAATTGTAATATTTGTTACATTCTCTTCTCTTTAATTTTAATTTGATTTTTAATATTGAAAGGAAAATTTATATGGAACAGCAACATGAAAATAATCAACAACCAAAAAAACGCATTGTAAGGCGACGTGTGCGTTACGATCGTATTTTTATTGCACTTGCTATAGTAATCGTTTTCTTTATTCTTTTCTTTTCATGTACTTGCAGCTGTGTAAAATGCGTATGTTCTCCGTCAGATGATGCAGAAACATCAGGCACAGAGTCGGAAACTACTACTACTGAAAGTGTTTCAGGCACATCTGTTTCCACTACTATTATTGGCATTGGTGCAGGCGATGTTTCGTCCACTGACAATACTTCCGATTCACAGAGTGGTTCTTCAATGATGCTTACTGAAAATGAAGTTCGTTCTGGTCCTCTTGCAGTTGTAAATGCAAATCATCAGTACACTTTTCCGTCTAATGATGCAAATTTAGTAAGTGTTGAGGCAAACCGCAGTTCTAATTACACTGTAGATAATGAAAATGTAATGCTTGATAAAACCGCTGTTGATAATTTGAATCAGTTTATATCTGAGTTCAGTACGATTTATGGTAAGAATGATGTTAAGGTTGAGAGTGCATATCGCAGCAAAGAAGAGCAGGATAATAAATTTGCAAACGGCAGCTCTGTTTTTGGCGGCGGATATTCTGATTATCATACAGGACGTTCATTTGACTTGTGTATAACACCTGAAGATGGTATGCAGAGCTATTATGTTGCAAGCGGAGATTATGCATGGATAAATGAAAATGCATATAAATATGGTTTTATAGTTCGTTATCCGGAAGGAAAGATGGATTCTACAGGAGTGAATCCTCGTGCTTATACTTTCCATTATGTAGGAATTCCGCATTCATATTATATGCATAATAATAATCTAAGCCTTGAAGAGTATGTTGAAGCACTTAAAAGCTATCCGGCAACATCTCCGTTACAAGTTGATACAGGAGATGCCGTTTGGACAGTTTTTTACAATGAACTCTCTTCTACAGGAAGTACAGCTGTAAATATTCCAACTTGTCAGGAATATACAATATCCGGAGATAATATAAATGGATTTATTGTAGCTTATCATTAAAATGTTATATTAAAAACGCTAAAAAGAATTATTTTAGAAATTGCTGTGAGAAATATAAACTTGCAGCAGTTTTTTCTTTTTGTTATATCATACTTATTTATATGTTGAATCTTGTATATAATTGATGTTTGTGTGAATTATATAAAAAAGTGATGTGTAGCTATTACAAATTCTTTTTTTAAAATTAAAAAAAATCGCATAACTACTTGCAAATTAAATTGAAATAGTGTACAATATATATGTATGGTACAAAGTACCTTAAATACTGGTATTTTAAAATGAAAGGATGTCAAATCAAATGGCAGGTTTAAACAAGGTTACAGTAGACGATATCAATGTGCAGGGCAAGCGTGTCCTCGTTCGTGTTGATTTTAACGTTCCTATGAAGGATGGCGTTATTACAAACGATAACAGAATTCAGGCAGCTCTTCCTACAATCAATAAGCTGGTTAAGGATGGCGGCAAGGTTATTCTTTGTTCACATCTCGGCAAGCCAAAGAATGGTCCAGAGGCTAAGTTCTCTCTCAAGGCTGCTGCTGAAAGACTCGATGAATTAGTTGATACAAATGTTACATTTGTTCCATCTGATACAGTTGTTGATGATAATGTAAGAGCAGCTGTAAATGCTATGAATGACGGTGAAATTATTGTTCTTGAAAATACAAGATTCCGTGGTGCAGAAGAAACAAAGAACGGCGAAGAATTCAGCAAGGAACTGGCTTCTCTGGCAGATGTATTTGTAATGGATGCATTCGGCAGTGCACACAGAGCACACGCTTCTACAGCAGGTGTTACAAAGTTTGTTGATACAACAGCTGTTGGCTATCTTATGCAGAAGGAAATCAAGTACCTTGGCAATGCAGTAGAAGATCCTGTTAGACCTTTTGTTGCAATTCTCGGTGGTGCTAAGGTTGCAGACAAGCTCAACGTTATTTCAAATCTTCTTGAAAAGTGCGATACACTGATCATTGGAGGCGGTATGGCTTATACTTTCATCAAGGCTAACGGCGGTTCTATCGGTACTTCTCTTGTTGATGATGAAAAGCTTGATTATTGTAAGGAAATGCTTGCTAAGGCTGAAAAGCTCGGCAAGAAGATTCTTCTTCCTGTTGATACTGCTATTACAGCAGAATTCCCAAATCCTATTGATGCTGGGATCGAAATTGAGATCTGTGCATCTAATGAGATCCCTGCTGATAAGATGGGTCTAGATATTGGCACAAAGACACAGGAGCTTTTTGCTGATGCTGTAAAGACTGCCAAGACTGTAGTTTGGAACGGTCCTATGGGCGTATTTGAAAACCCTGTTCTTGCAAAGGGTACTATTGCTGTTGCAAAGGCTCTGGCTGAAACAGATGCTACAACAATTATCGGCGGCGGTGATTCAGCAGCAGCTGTTATGCAGCTTGGTTTTGCTGATAAGATGAGCCACATTTCTACAGGCGGCGGTGCTTCTCTGGAATATCTTGAAGGTAAGGTTCTGCCAGGTGTTGATGTTATTGCTGATAAGTAATAAGCGTGTTTTAATATGAAAAAGAACTTTTTTAAAGAATTCGTTGACAATGCAGACAGTCCTAAATTATGTCTTTTGATTGGCGTTATATTAGGTATTTTTATCGGAATGTTTCTCAAACCATTTTCAAAAGGTATTGCAATAGGAAGTTATAATGGAAGTTATAATCATGGAAATGGTTGCGATAATAATTTGTCAGCTAAGTCAACAAAGGGACTGCCAGCAAATAATGGCAAAATAAAGTAAATAAAAAATAAGGAGTTGTTTACCAATGAACAAGACATTAAGAAAAGCAGTTATCGCTGGTAACTGGAAAATGAATAAGAATCGTAAGGAAGCAGCTGAGCTTATTGAAGCTCTTAAGCCTATTGCAGCTGATAAGACATGCGGCGTAGTTATCTGCGTACCGTTTACAAACCTTGAAACTGCTCTTAATCTTACAGAAGGCACAAACATTGAAGTTGGTGCAGAGAACGTACACTTTGAGAAGAGTGGTGCATTCACAGGTGAAATTTCTGCAGATATGCTGACAGAAATGGGCGTTAAGTATGTTATTATCGGTCACTCTGAGAGAAGACAGTACTTTGGTGAAACAGATGAAACTGTTTGCAAGAGAACAATGGCTGCTCTTGAAGCTGGTATGACTGTTATCCTTTGCGTTGGTGAAACTCTTGAAGAAAGAGAACTTGGCATTACAGAAGAAATCGTTGCTAAGCAGGTTAAGATTGCTCTTTCCAAGGCTTGCGAAAAGTGCGTAAAGAATGTTATCATTGCTTACGAGCCAGTATGGGCTATTGGTACAGGCAAGACTGCTACAGCCGAACAGGCTGAAGAAGTTTGTGCATTTATCCGTAAGACTGTTGCAGGTATGTTCGGTCAGGCTGTTGCTGACGGCATGACAATTCAGTACGGTGGTTCTATGAATGAAAAGAATTGTGCAGAGCTGCTTGCAAAGGAAAATATTGATGGTGGTCTTATCGGCGGTGCATCTCTGGTTGCTGAAAAGTTCGGCGTTCTGCTTGCAGAAGCATCTAAGTAAAATTATATTATATTAAAATTATATTTTATTTAGTATATAAAAACAGCGGGCGGTGAAAAAAACCGCCCGTTTCTGAAAGGATTGATAAATATGAGTAAAAAGCCTGTTGCACTCATTATTATGGATGGTTTTGGTTATAATGCAGATGATTATGGCAATGCCATTCGTGCTGCTAAGAAGCCTAATCTTGACAAATACCTTGAAGGTCCACATACACTTATTGGTGCAAGCGGACTTGATGTAGGTCTGCCTGATGGTCAGATGGGTAACTCAGAAGTTGGTCATACAAATATTGGTGCCGGAAGAATCGTTTATCAGATGTTGGTAAAGATCACAAAGGATATAAATGATGGCACATTCTTTAAAAATTCTGCACTTACTGCTGCAATGGAAAATTGCAAGGCAAAGGGCAGTGCACTTCATCTTATGGGTCTGCTTTCACCGGGTGGTGTACACAGCCATATGGAGCATCTGTACGGACTTCTGGAAATGGCTAAGCAAAACGGCATTGAAAAGGTTTATGTTCATGCATTTCTTGATGGAAGAGATGTTCCTCCA
>CANOIR010000055.1 GCA_947566125.1 uncultured Ruminococcus sp.
AATGCTAAGGCACTTACACCTACTAAAGTAGCAATCCCATACTTATAAAATTTACGATCCCATAGATTTTGATAAGGACCATGATGGATATAAAGCAATTCATCTTTTACCTCATAAAGAAACAGTGAAAAGCCTTTCGTTTCCAAGCTCTTGGCCAATGGATGCCATACCCCGTACGAAATAGAATGCAGCGCAATGCAAGAATTGGTGTCCCGATCATAACGCAAGACGCCTTCCATAAGAATACAAGTCAGCGGTTCTTCCAATTTTTCAATCACCGGCAACATTTGCGAAGGTGTACCTTGCGATCGAATCATGATATGAGCGCCTTCTTTTATCAGTCGATTTATATGAATACGCATATACGTAGAAATCTTGTTTTGTTCATTGAGGAGATAGCGCAGTGGAATTTCAATTAGAATTTCTTTGTGCTTATGATGCGGTAAATGAAATGCATTCACCCCAACTGCAATAAAAATGCCAATCAATGTATCAATCATACGATTAATCGCAAAAAAGAATGGATCTGCATCTCCGGCATGTGAAATCGTTACGCAGAGAAAAACGACACAGCTTAGATAAGAACTGTCTGGCTGTTTCATCCAAACGGTCATCTGTATGAGTGGAATTAACATCAATGAAATAATCGCATAGCGTATCAAATCATTCATTTGTCCAAGCAAAGGCTGAAATAAAAACAAAACACCCATGCCCGCAAATCCACCAATGCAGGTTCCAATGATACGGCTTTTGCCTTTGGACAGGGATTCATTCATTTCCGGTTGTGTGCATAATACTGCCGCAATAGCTGAATAAAACGGAATTCCGGCATTGCGTATTGAATATAAAACAAAACACAAAAACACAGCCAGCGATGTTTTAACCATCCTTGCGCCGATTTTTGGCATCGTCATCTTCCTTTCATTCTCTGTTATTATATCATGATTTTGTCTTTTTAATCATACAATAGTAAAAAGGATGTGTATGACTTGAAAGATACGATATGTTCCCGCTTACGTAAGGAGCTAAAGCAGTTGGAAGGAACTTACATTGACATCATTTATCACCCACAATCATCCTATCGCAGGGTGGAACAGCGAAATGTTAAAATGATCCAATGTTACTCTTGCTTTTTTGAAATTGAAGTAATGACACAAACATATGGCAGCTATCATACGACTATCAATTATATGGATGTCTATACAAACAGCTGTGTGCTACGTCCTCATAAAAAGGACTTTTCAAATACAGATCGGAATTGAAAAGCCCTAATTTACTGTATTCGATTGGTTATTTACTTCGTCTTTGCGTTTTTTGTATTCGATAAGCGCCATTCCCGAAACTATAACAAGTATCATACCCCACAGCGTTATATTTGTATCATATCCTGTGTGTTTACGAGGATATTACTGTTTCCTCCTCTAACATGCGAGCCATTGTTTCCAATTTGTTAGAAACAGTTGATTTGCTTGAATCTTTAAGAGCCAAAACATATAATGCTTGATTCAATGTGTTTATAGCATCATCAAATTCTTTTTGTGTTACATTTCCGTCATTTGTGACAATTTTAGTTTCAAGCAGTGCACATTCAACTTTTTCCACTTTTTTTACCATTCGTGATATTATAATCAAAGCTTGTATAACCTTGGAGTTGATTCTCCAAAATAGTGATTACAGATCTATCTTCAACTGAATTCAAAAATTATCTTATATTGTCCTTTGCTTATATACCTGTTTGTTTCAAATCTAACTTCCAACAGAAGTTCAAGTTTATACTCTGCTTCTATATATTTGGCCTTTTGAAACATACGTTATTTTGGATCCTTATCTTTTCGTTGTCCTATCTATATTTCCGCTGTTATTTTGTTTACTCCCTTCCATTCGCATAATTCTCTCGATATCGCTCCAATTTCCAGCCTCTTTTCTGTACAGAATGCTTTCCTTCTATATTTAGATGCAAATACTATATATTTGCAATTCCATATTGTGTATACAAAAAGAAGCGTGGTTATCATCTATAGATTTCCACACTTCTTTATAATGGTTTTTGGTTTTTATATGCATTCAGTCATTTTAGAACAGTTGATATTTAAGTAATTTATCAATTATCTGAAAATCCTTATTTTATCACTGAACCCAAATACTACATTTCCTCTTTCTTCTTGCGAACAAAGAACATTCCTGTACCTGCAATACCTAATAAGAATACCCAAAGCATTAGATTGGTATCATCTCCTGTATTTGGTGTTGAAGTTCCGGATGGCTTAAGCGTATTTTCACCAACAACTGTATTTGAATTACCAGGTTTACTTGGCTTAACAGGAGTATCTCCTTTTGTCTCTAATCCAACAATAGCTTTATTCAGTACTGCCAATGCTGCTTCTACATCATCTTGTGATGCATCTTTATTATTCAATACAGCTTTCGCCGCAGCGATTGCATCATTTAATGTTTTAACGCTTTCAGCAGTATATTTACTTGTATCTATTGCCTCTGCTTTTTTCACTGCTTGTTCCAATTTGGAGAAGTTTGCTCTCTTTTCAGCACCCTTGATCGCTGTTTGCAACTCAGTAGTCATAGCATCAACTTCATCTTGTGTTGCAAATTCATTATTCATGATATTGTTTGCAGATGCTACTAATTGATCTAGTCCGGCTACACTTGTTGAAATATAGCTATCAATGTTAGCCAAAATTCTGTTTGCATTAGCAATTTCATCAGCTAATTTATTCTTATCAGCCAGTTCAACCAATCCATTCATTGCTTCACGTAATGCTGAGCAAGCTTCATTAACTTCAGCCACTGTAGCGTCATCATTTGCTGCTACCTCTTTCGCTTTTGCAATTGCTTCTTTTAATACTGCCATAGATGTTGAAGTATAATTACCAGTAATTGCTTCTGCAGTTTCAATCAAAGAATTAATTTCATCTTTATCTACAATTTCCCATAATTCACTATTTGCTTTTACAATATTTTCAATTGCTTCACGCAGTTTGACAGTATCATTTGAATCTTCATCAATCAATGCTTGTCCGGCAGCCACAGCAGCTTCTAAAGCCTCCACTTTACTTGGACGAACATTTTCAATTTCACTGCTTGCCAAGGTTTCATTTGCAATTGCAATAATTTCAGCTAAGTTTGCTTTTAATTCATCAACGGATACGCCTTGCAGTGTACTTGCCGCTAATATCATAGCTGCATCAGCTGCTACTGCTTCCGCAGTTGTAATATCATTGTCGCCCTTAGCAAGAATCGCTTCAGCCGCTTCAATCGCTGCTTTTAATTCTGCAAACTCAACTTCACTATAGTTAGGTTCCATTGCTTTGTAAGCTGCAACATGTGCTTTTAAAGAATCAAGAACCGTACTGCTTGCTCTCAAATCCAAATCATTAATTTTGTTTGTAACAGCAGCGATAGCCAATGATAATTCTTCATCTGTTGGATTATTTAAAGCCTTCAATGCTTCATAAGATTCCACAAACGCTGCAAAGGTACTTGTCGTATATAATCCTTCATTCGCTATAACTTCTTCAGCTTTTGCAATGATTTCATCATAGGATGGCAACCCTGATACTCCGTAGAAGTTAAGTTCTGCGATCGAAGCATATTTATTCGCACTATCTGCACTGGTACCTACAGATTCAATAGCAATGAATCTTACATATCTAGCCGGTGTAGGATCAAATTTCACTTCTTTAGCTATACCAGGATTTACCAAAGTACCGCCTTCTGTTTCAAAATATCCTTCAACAATCGGTGTAAATGTTTTATCATCACCCTCATCAGTACTTACTTCAATACGATAATGTGTAATTTGACCGTTAGAGTTGTTTTGACGAGGCAACATATCTACTTGTTCTAAGTTATAGATCGAACCTAAATCAATTGTTACATATTGAGGTAAAGAATAGCTTGCACTGTAATTTGAATGCCAAATAGTATCCGGATCACCGTCAATTACATAACCGGCATGCTCTTGTTCAACTGCCGACATACTTGATTCATCATATCTACTTAATTTATTTTGATCAATTAAGTTAGCACTTGAAGGTTTACTTTCATCAGAACCTTTGAATTTGATTTCGTCTAATGCTTTTGCAATGTTGACAGTCAACGTATCAATTTCTTCTTGCGTCACATCATCTTTTGCCAAAGCTTCAATTGCGCTGTCTACTAGATCTTTTACAGCATTATAACTTGCTTCCGTATACAAATTTTTGTGCAGTGCATTGAAACTTTCAATTTGCTTATTGATTTTTGTACTATTGATACCGCTAAGTACTTCAAATTCTAATGTATCTGTGAAAGATCCATCCTCACTCGTCGCCGTTAATGTTACTTTTCCTGCGGAAACACCTTTTACTAAGAAGTAATAACCTGATTCAGTCGGAACTTTAGTAACGGTTGCGATATTGGTATCACTGCTTGTAATATCATAGAACGGATTGCTGACATTGTTAGGAGCAACTGTTGCCGCTACCTGCACTACTTCATTTATTCTTGCAACAGTTTCACTTGTACTATCAAACGTAATACCTGTAGCTTTTACTGCGTCATCAACAATAAATTCTACTTCATATAAAGAAAGCATGCGGTTTTCTTCCGAACCTGTAGTAGTACCGGTTGCGTTGCCCACTGAAGTCAGCGGTGTAATTACAACGCGATCGATTGTTCCGCTTCCTGCCGGTACAGTAAATTCAAATATATCTTGCGCACTATCGAATATACCTAAATCAATCTCGGTAGTACCACTGTATGCAACAGCTTGAATACTGGTTACTCTACCGTTACTTGAAACACGGTTATAAACTTTAACTTTACTTAAAGGTTGTTTTTCGGCAAATGTAAATTTCATGTCTGTAGGAAGTTTAACTTCAGCAGCAATATTATCTTTACCATTAAAATACCATTTAAACTCTGCCATAGCTCCCGTACGATCACCGTCAAACAGTAAATCTTTCCAGTTTGTTTGTTGCCACAACTCACTTCCATCCATATCCGTTTTCACATCATTGTCAAATGTGATAGAAGCAATATCATCAACGCCTAAAATGTTTTCTGTATCAGGAGCAACAGGTTTTGTTGTTTCATCAATGATCGCATCTACAGTAGATAAATCTTGACCTACCAATATTGCCTGTGTTGGCTTAGTATCCCAAGTAAAATCAGCAGTAGCTTTAATAGTTACTGTAGCAATACTTCCGGAACCGTTGATCAGATTTTGTTTTCCTACATTTGTAAAGCATACATAGTTATCAATGGCACCGTTGTTGTGAATACGTGTTTTAGAGAAGTTTCTCATAAAGACAGATGCCAATGTTGGAGAACCGAAGTTTGCGATTTCAAACAAATCATTGTCTACAGGAATTTCAACGCTAAATGCATTCACATTTTCTAATCCGATGCCATAAATATCCAAAGTTACTATATCTCCGGCTTTAATATCTGTCTTGGAAGGAATCATTTGAATTTTTCCATTTACACCGGAAACAGGATTTGTAATCGGTGTACCCAGCATTCTTGCGACAAATGATATGTCATAAGCATCAATAATTTCATCACCGTTGATATTACCTAAAGCTGAATAATCCCAATCATTATCAACTGGTTTTAATCCTACATAGTTTTCGTAGAATACTAAGTCGTTTTCGTTAACATCACCTGAGTTATTAACATCTCCGACTACCCAAGCATCGGTACCATCTTTTTTATAAGTAGTTAACTCAGAAGCAGAGAAGAATCCTCCGGATGATCCCAGTACGCTTAATCTTAGATAACGTGCTTTCACACCATCTAAATCAACTTCCTTAATATCAGCAACATCCATATTATCTTTATCGTATGTCCAAGCAGGATTTGCATTGCCATCCCAAACTTTTGTATAGTTCACACCATCTAAAGATGAATAAACATCCATACGAGTTACTGTACCGTTTCCCTTATTATCCATACGTGGTTGATAAGTAAATTTATCTAATTGGTAAGCAGCACCCAAGTCTATTGTCATCATCTGATCAGGAGTAACAGCATTAGTGGAATGGAACATTGTATTCGTGTCATGATCGAATGCATTTGCTAAAGCTCCCCATTGAGCTCCATAATCCCAAGTCGCAGTAGCGTCCGGAACATTACGATATGGATTATCAGCGGTCTGAACGGTAATTAAATCAGACCAATCAGAGAAGTGTCCGTTATCAGCAACAGTACGTACTCTGTAAGTATGATCCGTTAAGAAAGCTAATCCGGAATGGTTATATTCAGGATCTATGATATTTCTGATTACGATTCCGTCAACTTCAATATCATAAGATGCAGCATCAGTAACGGCATCCCAAGCTACATTAATTTCAGAATCTGTTTTTGAAACTTCAGCCAATCCTGTCGGAACACCTAACGTTGTATCCAATACATCTTCGCCTAGATCTTGATTATTTTTAAATCCTTCTACTACAACAGTAATACCATGTGCTGTGATATCATTTTTACCCGCAGATTTCACATATAATTTTGGCTCGGTAGTTTCCGTTGTACTTGCATAACTGCTATCTGCACTTGCATATTCTTTCACAAAAATTGAAGGATTCTCATTATAGAAATATACATTGCCGGTAGCTGCATCATAATCTGCTTGACTGTTAACTTTCGTGAATGTTACATCACTTCCCGCTACATTACCAGTTACAGAAGTAGGCTCTTCCGATACGTTTACAATAAATTCTGTAGATCTCTCTCTAATCATACCGGTATAACTACCGTTTGCTTTTTCTGCTGTCAATGTTGCAGTATCTCCATCAACTTTAGATTTAAGTTCTGTATATACACCACTACCACCTAAAGTTTTTCCATCATCTTCATAAGCCGTAAAATTTGATTCTCCAGAAGGATAAAATTCAATAATTCTTTGGCTTCTGTCTAATCCATCACTGTTTGTAGCGGTTTTCGCCTCCGGATTGTTGTTTTCGGGATACATTGGAATAATGGATCCGTTTTTAACGAATACCGGAAGTTTCCAAAGAGGTGCATCAAAGTTATTCAATACTTGACCGCCTCGGTATTGTTTACCGGTAAAGTAGTCAATCCAAATATCACTGGTGCTTGGTAAATAGATACCATTTCGAACATCATTACCATCGCCGTCAGATGCCGTATTTTGATAAATTGGAGCAATTAAGAAATTATCTCCCCACATATATTGATACTGCGTATCTGTACCCAATGTATAGCTGTTTTTTTCTTCCAACATCATCGCTCTTATCATCGGTAATCCACCTTCAGCAGTTGCTTCATGAGAGATTGTATTATTATAAGGCGATAATTTTGCTTTTAATTTCAAATAAGCACGGTTAATAGATGTACCATCTTCACCTAAAGCCCATGGTGATTTTTGATTACTTCCCCAACCATCCATATCTAACATGAAAGTTGTAAATGCTTTCCATTGGAAATCACGTGTCCATGCAATCATGTTTGCGCCGCCAAAGATACCATCCATGTCACTACCGATATTCGGCTGTCCTGACAATGCCGTTCCGATATAAGTTGGAATATGGAAACGAATATATTCCCATTGTCCACCGGACTGATCACCAGTCCAAATACCACCGTAACGCTGTGTACCTGCCCAGCCGTTCAATGTAACGATGTTTGGTTTAAGACCTGATTTGGTTGCGATGGCATCATAGGCAACAGAAACACCGTTTAATGCCATGGAATATCCGGCGCCTACCCAAGCAACGTCAGTTTTAACTGAATGTACACCGGCTTCAACTTCTTTATAGATATCACGTTCACCCTTTTGAGGATTACTTGAATCGGCAGGCCATAAGTTTGACTGTGTCCACAATCCTGTTTGTATACCATTCGCAATTGCATAATCAGAAAAATCTTTTAAGTTTTCTATGTCTCCGGCTTGTGTGGTAGTTTGACCGTATCCACATCCATAACCATCATTTGGCAAGAACCATCCTAATGGCATATCATATGCTTTGTGATCTTCAATAATTTGCTGTGCTGTCGCATTAGAAGTACCTAACAGTGATTCTTTAATACTACCTTCACTATAACTTTGTGATTCTTTATACCATTTGTCACCTAATTTGACTGCTCCTGAAGTTCCTTCTGAAACTTCTGTCCAGAAGTCACGATTGTAACAGTTTAAGTGTCCCAAGTAAGAAGCATATTCCGGTAATTCTGCAGGTTTTCCTGTTAATTCATAATAATCACCTAAAATTTCTACAGGTGTATCATCAATGAAGAAATACGCATCAAAGCGTTTCTCATTATGCGTCGTTTTAACCGTATCCGCACCTGTATTGCCGAAATCATATTCTCCCGGTTTCCATGTATTACGAACAACACCATAACCGTCAGTAGACCAATAGAATGGATTTGGGCTTGTTACACTTTTATCTACCCAAGTATTTGTTGTTGCAATTTTTATTGTATTTCCTTTATGTGAGAAACGCCCGTTCTGAGTTCCTCCACCGTAGAAATATTCATTTGCATCTGTTTTCAGCGTCTGATATGTACTTCCGCTCTTATATTTTAAAGGAGCGGCTTCTTCCCATATCACTGTCCCATCTGCTTTCTTTACCTTTGTAACAGAGTCTGCTTTATTAATTTCAATAGTAATTTTCCCAGTTGAAATTGTAACAGTTGTTGCAGTTTCATTTACTGTAGGTCTTACACCATATTCTGTTTCAAACTGGCTATCTGTTTTATTTGTAATTGTTGCAGTATGAGATGAACTGTTAGGTGTAGGATATTCTTGAAATTCTTCACCGAGTGGCGCCATATACATTCTAAACATATTGTCTTTTAAGAATGTATAGCGTACTCGCTCACCTGTAGAAATATCCAGAGTAACAATGTTATCTGAATTCGACACAGATGCAACAGATCCAAGAACATTGTAACCACTCTCATCAACAGCAGCAGTTGCAATACCATCATTTTCTTTAGCAAAAACACTTGTAGTAGAGCCAAGCATTGATGTTGTCATCATGAAAGCCAAAGAAATAATTTCTAATTTTTTTACTGTTTTCTTAATCATGATTTCTCCCTTTCTATTTACATTATATTTAATTGTGAGTTCAGATTTTTTCTATTATCACCTTCATTTCACAGCGTTTATTTAACAAACGCATTCATTTATCTAAACGATACCTATCATAGGATTTTAAACATCCCATTTCATTGAGATCATAACAATCACTGTTTCTTTATGAAAACGTCAATAGGTAACATCATAGATTACTAGATTAATTACTTTAGATAAAACATATTAATTCGGCTTCTTTCTTGCCTTCATTAAAGCAATGCGTAATGCTGCATTAACATCATCTACATCTTTCTTCGTCGCATTCACATCTTTATAAATGTTACGCGCATTCTCAACTAAATCATCAAGACCAGAAATTGTTGAAGCTTTATAATCTGAAGCGTTGTCCAAAATATTTTGTGCCAACGTCAAATTCGTTCCTAACGCATTTTTATTTACTTCTACTTTTACTTGTAATCCTTGAAGAGCACTTATTAATTGTTCATAAGCATCATCAACTTCACTTTGCGTTGCATTTTCATTTGCTATTATCGCAATAGCGTTATCCTTTGCCTGTTCAAGCACCTCTACGCTGGTTTCTGTAAATTGAGATGTATTATAATTCGTGCAAATTTCTAATAATTGTTCTAAATGCGTTTTCACAACAACATTCACTTCAACTTTACAATTTTCAATTGCTACAGTTATTTCAGCAATGCTTTGTCGTAGCTGATTGGCATCATTCGATCCGTCACTGATTAATTTCTCTGCTTTTGTAATTGCATTATTTAATACCTCTAAATTGCTATTGTCAATACCTGTAGTATCTCCGTTTAATAGATCGTGTGCATCTCTTATTAAGTTTTCTAATTCTTTTTTAGCACTCACAACTGATAGGTTAGCTTTTTCTGCACTAAGCGCATTAATCGCTGCAGTTGCGTCTGTATCACTCACTTCATTCATACCGTTAGCAATTAGTGTATTCGCATCAACAAGTAATTGATTCATTGTTGCAAATTCTGTTGCAGTAAAATCAGGAGCTAACTTTTCACATTCATCAATCAATGCCAATAATGTTTGATAAGAATTTGCAGATACTCTTTCAACCAAAGCATCCAACGCGTTTGTTAAAGAATTAACCATTTGATCAACTTGATCTTGAGTAGCATCCTCATCAGTTAATATATCTTGAGCATCGCTGACTACTGTCATTAAAGCTTGATATGAAGTTGCAGTATAATCATCAGCATCAAGTGCATTCGCATTAGTGATCAATGCAGATAATGAATCTTTATTAATTTCATAAACATAAACGGTGCAAGTAGCTGTCAGTCCGTTTACCGTTGTTGCTGTGATTGTTGCAGTTCCTGTTTTCTTAGCAGTTATAACGCCATCTACTACGGCAGCTACATCCTCATCGCTACTTGTCCATGACAATGTTTTGGCTTGTGTTGTATTTTCCGGTGATATTGTTGCTGTTAAGGTCGCATTTTTTCCTGCCTTTATCGTTATAACATTTTGATTTAATGTAACGGATGTAATAGGAATTTCCTTTGCATTAACTGTTACAACGCAATTTGCTTGTTTTCCGTTTACACTGGTAGCTGTAATTGTTGCAGTGCCTGCACTCTTAGCAGTCACAACACCGTCTACTACAGTAGCTACATCCTCATTACTACTTGACCAAACCAATGTATGGGAATCTGTTGTATCACTTGGATTAATGGTAGCAGTCAGTGTTTCTTCTTCATCCTCTACCAATGTTAGTGATGTTTTATTCAATGTAACAGAGATAATTGGCTTAGTAATTACTGCTTGTGTAACTGTAATTTTACATTCTGCTTTACGACCGTTTACTGTTGTAACTGTAATTGTTGCCGTTCCTGGTGCGACTGCAGTTACCTCACCACTTTGATTGATAGTCGCAACTGATGTATTACTTGAAACCCATGTTAAATCCTTCGCATCTGTTGTATCACTTGGATTGATGGTTGCTCTTAAGCTTTGATTACTTCCTTCCTCTAAAGTAAGAGCCGTTTGATTTAATACTACTGATTTAATTTCACTTCTGATGGTTACGGCACATTCAGCTACAATTCCATTTGAACTGGTTGCACTGATCACTACCTTTCCCGGTCGCTTAGCACGTATCAAACCTGTAGTACTTACAGAAGCAATTTCTTCATTGCTGCTTTTCCAAGTAATCGTTGTATCCATAGTGGTATCACTTGGATTCACGATCACTCTGAGACCTTGTGAAGTTTCCTTGTTCATTGTTAACGTTGTTTCACTTAAAACAACACTTGTAATCGGAACTACCACATCATCTACATGAATTGTTGCAGTGGCACTATGACCATTGGCATTACGTACTGTGATTGTCGCATTACCTACTGCATTAGCCGTAACTGTTCCATCGTTAGAAACACTGACAATGTCCGGCGCACTGGATGTCCAAGTTAAATTAGCATTATCTAATACTGTATAAGGTGACAAAATAACACTAAATGTACTTTTATTTCCTACTTTCAACATCAAATTATCTTTATCTAAATTAATGCCTGTTGATATAAAACGATATGCTACACTATTATTTATCGCATAACGATAAGCTTCTGAATTTTCTCCTTTACAATCAATACTTTTGTTGCGGTTCCTCTGTCAGTCAGAAC
>CANOIR010000056.1 GCA_947566125.1 uncultured Ruminococcus sp.
AAGTTAATATACAATATATAATTTTTACTTTTTTCTTCTTACTCATAAAAAATCCTCCTTCATTTGCATAAAACCTGTATTTTGGGTTACCCTAATACTAAAAAAGGCACTACCCAGGTCGCTTAGTTATATACTAAGCGAACAGTAGTACAGATATAACGCAAAATAGGAGATTTTCGTTTTTTCTGACCATAATTTTGACCATTAATAGAAAATTGCAAGCTTTTCTAAGTTCTGCTTTTTGTATTCGTCTGATGGGTGTACATATCGTTCTAAAGTAAATTTAACGCTGGAATGTCCCAGTATTTCACTGAGGCTTTTAATATCAAATTTCTGTTCTATTGCTCTGGTTGCAAATGTATGTCTAAGTGCATGAAAGTTAATATCCGGTATTCCAGCTTCTTCCAGATAACATTTAAATTTTTTCTGATAGGTACGTGGTTCTATATAATCAGTTGTACCGCTAAGAATATATACCTTGTCATTGGATTTATATTCATTAAGCAATTTTATAAAAAAAGACGGTATGGGAATATCACGTATAGATTTCTGGGTTTTAGGTATATCTATTACAACCCTTGTTTTAGTATCAGTATGAGTATTCAAATTCTTTAATCTTTGCATTGTTTTTTCAATTCTTATGGTTTCATCTATAAAATTTACATCTTTCCATTGTAAAGCACATATTTCACCTAAACGAATACCCATAAATAAAGATAACAATACACCTATTTTCTGTATATCAAAATTTGTCTGAACATAATTTACAAGTCTTGTAAGGTCAGAATTATTTAAAACAGCAAGTTCCTTTTTTACTGACTTTGGATATATAATAGAATTAAAATCAAAATATCCGATATATTTTCTTGATTGTCCATACTTTATGATTTGAATTAAAATTGAAATCATATCACGTACTGTTTTTGGCGACAAGCTTTCTTTTTCTGAAATAAAACCCTGTACAAGTTCACTTGTTAAGTACATTGCTTTTATGTTTTTAAAGTATGGAACAAAATGTTTATCTATAAAATAGTGATACGTAACATTTGTAGATGGCTTTATAGAATTTTCTTTTGTATTAATCCATTCGTTGAATAATTCTTCCATATCAACCTTATCACATATGTTTTTGTCACAAATTTTTTTGTATTGCTTTAACTTTTCTCTTGTTTCTGCATATGTTTTTCCATATACAGAACGGTAACAGGCTTTACCATCACTTGAATACCTTTCAATATAACGTCCTTCCCATCTTCCATCAGCTCGTTTTCTGATATTTTCTCCTCGTCTTGGCATATGTCATAACCTCCTGTTAAAGCGTACCCCTATTTTGACCACTAATAAAACAACTTCTATAAAATCTATTATATATTATAAACATATGGCGTGTTGTTTTATTGTGAAAAATGTCGATTTTACATATTCCATAATGTTTTTAATGATTTTTATATTGACTTTTCGACTAAAATAATGTAGAATAAAATCATAAATTAGTATAAAGTGCTGTTCGCTTAGTATATAACTAAGCGACTTTTTCATGTAAAATCTATCGTTATATATTATTCATTCTCATAGTATATATGACATACAATCCTTAATTTGTTCTCTTATTGTAATTCATAAAAAAATACTGTCAAGGGTAAATGCACACTTCGTGCCCTTGACAGTATTTTTTTATGAATTCTTTTGCAATTAGCAAATTTAAGGATTATTATAATAAAAAATAAAATCTTCATATCATGTAATGAACTCAACTCACATGATATGAAGATTACTATACTTTTATTATGTTGTTTGTAGTTGTTTTTCTTGATTTTCAGATTTAACAGTAGTTTCTTCTACTAATTCTTCTTCTGGAATCCATGCACGACCAAAATTTATTTCACGAAATAAAGAAGCCAGTCCTGTAATTTGTTTTAAACGTAAAATTTCATCTTTATCCATTCCAAGATGTTTTGAAATCCAAGCATCAGACCTTCCCAAGTCATGTAGCTCACGTACAATATTTCCCATTAAATCAACATCATGTGTGCCCCTTGCTCTGTTATGACGTATTGTACTAGCCATTCTTTGTACCAATGGCTTATTAATAACAGATACAGGAAGTAAACCCTTTTCACGTTCATAAATATCCTTATGTTCTAACATAACTCTATAGCGATGAAATCCGTCCACAATAACATACAAATCATCTTTTGGAGAATAATAACAAACAATCGGCATTGTATATCCATCTTCTTTTATACTGTCATACAACAGTTCCAATTCAGGAGGTGCAACTGCATTCGGATTGTATGTATTGGGAACAATTTTTTCAATTGGTACAGACTTTACATTATAAACAGGACTAATAAATTCCAATTATAACGCCTCCAAACTTTTATATTTTCTTTTAATCCTTTCAATACGTTCTCTTTGCTTTTTAGTTTCAGCAAATCCCATTGATTTACATGCATGATCATTTTTCAGAATACAAACACACATACGTTTCCAACTTGGTATATCTTTTGTAGAGTGAATATCGTCTGTATGGTCTGGGATTTTTTCCACGAATATAATCCTTGACTTTTTATCCAAGGTATAATTAGATACACCATTTCGCTTGATTTTATATCCGTTCTCGGTTAGTTCCCTTATAGTTTCTTCTGATAATCCACCGCCTGTTTCATGCCAAAACCTTATGGACGTCTTAAACTTTTCAATATACCCATTTCTTAAACGCCTCGGAAGTGTATTAAGAAGAAATTCAGTATAAGATCTCCACGTATGTCCTTCTGGCAATTTTATATTTCTATATGCCATGGCAGTTGTTCTTCCATAAATGGCAGTAAAATTTACACCTCGTACACGACCTAAAAGTTTTACCCACGTTTGAGGTTCCAGTACTCTATATAAATGCAAGCTGTCCTTTGCATAATCATTAAATGGAGAGGCAACCCGCATTTGTTCTGGTTTTAAACCTGCCTTATAATATAAATCATAAATTGTATTATATTCATAGCCCAATTTATCATTTGCTACCCATATATCATTGACACTCCAATCATATAGAGGTGAACCACACCAAACATCTTTAAACATTTTTGAAATCCAGCAAGTACCATTGTAACCATATTTTTTATTAACAATAGCATTATATCGTTGCAAAGATTCCGATGCTCTGATTCCTAAAAGGCAGATTGTTTTTCCTCCACCATGAATTTCTTTATACCATCTGCCAAATTGCTTTGCAAGGTTTTCTTGATGCATTTTATACTTATAATAATAAAATGGATTGTTCTGTAAATTAATTACATATGACTTATTGGGCATTGGTCTTACCCATTCATCTTCTTTTGTATCATCCCACGGATACCAATACATTTCATAACTGCTAAGTGCTGTTCTGGTTGCCATAGGCAGGCAAACCCAATATGGTTCAATCCAATCAAGATTTTTTTCAAACGTAGTTTCAATATACTTTGTTGTAACTGAATACTGTGCTTCAAAATCTTGATGAAACACACCTAACCTTTTTTGAATATGGTGCTTTTTCATATAGTCCAAAATAAGATTCAAAAGAAGTCCACTGTCTTTTCCACCACTAAATGAAACATAAATATTTTCAAATTCTTGAAAAATGTACTCCATACGATTTTGAAATACTTCATATACATTTATGTCAAGGTACTTTCGTTTCACTTATGTCACCAGCCTTATATTGATTATCCTATATTATACTACAAATTCCGACAATTTTCAAGTTATTTTCCATTTTTATAACCAATTATTTCCAGATATATACGTAATTGCGAAATAAAAGTAGAACTATATTCTTTTAGATGTACTAAGATATAAATTGATGAATATAAAATTTTAATATTTTGTACACAAATCCGCTTCTTTGAGCATTTTATTTTATATTAAACATATGAATTAAAATTCATAATATAGTACTGCATTTGTTATGTTACATTCCTTATAATATGGTAATAGATAAGTGGAGTTCATTATTTTGTAATTAGTAAATTTAAGGATTAACCTTTTAAAATCAACAAAAATAAGTATATAAAGCCGTTTGTTTTTATCATATTTTACATATATTGCCTATATGAGATTGTAACAATGGTAAGGCTCGGCCTACTTTTTACGCTCTAAAACCACGTAAAATAGGCACTTTCAAGACTTGTAGCCTTTATATTATTGTACCATCTGCTGCCAGATCTTCTGTAAGGTCAGTTATAGGATCTCCTTTAGATTGATAGTAAGCTGCTGTAAATGGAGTTCCGGATGAACCTTGAGTATATACTCCTGTTGTATGATCTACAAAGTAAGTGTCAAATCCGCTTTCTAATATTTCTTCAGGAGTAAGATTGACTGTAAGTTGATGAATTATTGCTGATACCATCTCTAAGTGTGCGAGTTCATCTGCTCATTGCTGATGGAAGTTAAATTAGTATAATAAAATGGGTTTTAAACCCTTAATTTCACATCAAGTTCAATGTTTGTACTTGTCCAGCCTGCTGAATTTATCTGTTCCGTTCCTTTTTTTAATCTTTTAGGTTTTTGACGATAGTACACTATACGTTCAATGCAGTTTTTAAGAAGTCTATTTTTTTCTGCTGCACTTACTGAGTCATTTTGTAGAGCATCTAAAGCAGTTTTAAAACGTACTATTTTTTCGTTATAGTCTATATGCTCTGGCATAGACTCGTATGCTTTTTCTAGTGCCTGACGAACTTCTTCTTTTTCTTTAAGTAGCTTTTCGTTTAGCTTCTTAAATATTTCAGGTGGCATTCTCTGTTCTGGATCAGGATTTGACTGGGATTCCCACTGTGAGAGTTCTTTTTCCTCAAGTTGTTTCATGCGACTTTCAAGATTTTTTATCATTTGATTATGTAACTTTTCTGAATCTTCGTTGCTGTTTTTCATAAGTACTTCAAAATTTTCTATGCTTTCTTTTAAAATATCGCTGACATGATCAACCATTTCTTGATATAGACAGGATCCCGTATTGCAATGCACCTGATCATCACACAAAAGACGTGGAGATGATCTTTCAGCACCATTCCTTTTATACGTGCGTAGTGACATAGCTCTGCCGCATTGACAGAACAGCAGACTTGCTAGTGGGTTTCTGACTTTTGTTTTGGCTTTAGCACGATGATTTCTGCCCCGTTTTTTCTGTGCTTCTTCAAACAGCTCTTCTGAAACGATGCCTTTATGTTTGCCTTCGTAAACAAGATATTCACCGTCATGTGCTTTAGGGCGTGTTTTCATGATCTCACTATCCTCAACTATGGTTACAGTTTTACGGTGGTTCCATTTTACCATGCCTATATAATGTACGTTTTCCAGAAGATTTTTAACGAATGCTGGCGACCAAAATCCGCCTTTCAATGGCTTTATTCCCATGTTATCAAGGTAATGGCAAATATTTGTAATTCCCATGTCCTTATTTACATATAAGTCAAAAATTAGACGAACCGCATCCGCCTGTTCCTTGTTTTCTGCAAGGGTCGGGCATTTCTTTTTTCCATCCGTTACCCATACTTTATCATACCCATAAGGCGGAACAGATCCTATATAATTTCCTTGACTGACGGAGAGCAGCCTTCCACGACTCATGATTTTTTTCTGGTATTCGAGATATTCATTGCCACGTTTCAATTCACGCTCAAATGCATCACGATCAAACTCGTTTTGAAGGTCATACGTCTTTGGCGGTGTAATGACAATGGTATTTGTATAACGCAAGAGCTTGATAAGCCTGCCTGCATCTTCCAAATCGCCACGACTAAGACGCTGTACCTCTACTACCAGAATAGCTTTATACTTAGGCGATTCTATTCTTTTTAATACTGCTTGCATAAGCGGTCTGTCAGAAATCGTTTCACCTGAAACCAGCTCACGATATTTGTTTTCTTCTGGGACTTTGCCGCTTAAATTTTTTTCAGACCAGTCATCAAGAATAGTTTCGTGCTTTTGTAGAATTTCATCTACAGTTAGTGTAGGGTCATCGGCTCTGGATTTTCTTAGATAAACGATTACGTCATCAGGGTTTAGCTGATGCAACATATCATATTGATACATTATGAATCTCCTTTCTTATACATATACCCCACTGCTCTTGCGGTGGGGTTAATTTTTGTTTTCAAAAGGTGTGACTTTAATTTTATACAGGATTTGAAAGCTCATATAGCTCATGAGGAGCAATATCTTGACCATCTTGCCATTCCACAGTTTTTCCGGCAGGATGTACAGTGTTAAATACATTGAGATCTTTAAGCATACCAAACCATGAGCCTATAATATATGGCTTTACATCAAATATACGCTCTTCACCATTCTCGTATAAAATGTTAAGCATATAATCCGGTAAGGGTTGTACAAACTTAACCTTTGGTATTTTCATATATATGCATCTCCTTATTGTAGTGGTGGAATTTTAAAATATCCTTCACCCTTCGATAATAGCTTCCAGTTTGCAAGAAGTTCCTCTTCATGGATAGAGATCCATGCCTGTACCATACGGCGTTTTTTAACCGGTAGGCTGCCCTCAATAATTTCTCCTGATAAATCGAAAACAGCTTCATCATCGCCATATTCTGCATGAATGTGCGGCACGTTATGCTTACCTCCTTTTTCGTTGTACATATATATTATTATACCATAAAACATTGATATTGTCGGCATAAGAATACCTCCTTTCTAATTTAAAATAAGGCTAACCCCACTTGCGTGGGGAAAACTTAATATTCAAAATCTTCCCATGCTGCATCTGTCCATGCTTTAATCATCTGAATTTACCTCGTGTATTGTACCGCCGGTAGATTCCATTTGATCAATAGATTTTCTAAGCCTTTCCATATTTTCACTGGAATAAAAGGGATCTACAGATACTTCAAATGGAATTCGTTTTTCTCTTGACATTTTCTTTGCAAGCATTGTAATCGCTGTTGTCATAGATAAACCAAGATCATTGCAAACGCAGTCAAATTCTTTTTTTAATGCGTCATCCATTCTCACGCTAATTGTAGTCTGTGCCATAGTATACACGCTCCTTTCATTTATATTATAATACAATGTTACTACATTGTCAATACAAATTGCGTTTTTAATTGTGAATTTAAGGTGAATAAAATTACGGCTAACCCCACTGCTCTTGCGGTGGGGCTGTTTTTTTAGAGATTAAGTTTTATATATTTTTATTCTTTCCGTAGAAAATCAAACCCTTTTCGAGATTTTTACGGTACTGACATCCTTTTGCGTATAATTTATAAGCATGAATGCATTTTCTTGCATCCGAGCATTGCTCATATTTTGAGCAACATCCAAATACCCACATAGGCTCATACAGTTCTAATTCTGCAAAAATTGCATTTTTCACCGTTCCAATCATTTCATCTAAATTGTAAAAATCAAGAATTTCATAACCATCTTTAATACGAAGGGGATTATTATTCATGTAATTTAATATATTACTTTTTAAACAAATTCGAAATCTTGTTTTAAGTGTAAAATCTACAGTTAAGAATTTATCAGCTTCAGCGTTATATGTATTATCACTCAATCCCATTATTAAATAGTATTTATTCAAATTTTTCGACTTTTTAATAGAAAACTCTTTTCCTGTATATCCGTTTTCAATAAGGTAACTATTAGTAATTTCTGATAATTCATTTAAAACTTTCGTTTGCTCTTCATCACTTAAATTGTTTAAGTATTTACTTTCGCTTTTTGTGTCTGCCATATTTCATCTTCCTTTAAAATTCTTAATTGTTTGCAAACTATTATGTAAAACTAGTCTGCAAGCATATCATAAAAAACATTTTCAGAAATGATTCGGATGTCTTGACCGCTCAAAGCGAGTTTTTCGGCTTTTTTGTGCTTAGAGCTTTTACCGCCCTTAATCGTACTGCAAAAATCATTATTGCCAAGAATTAAATAATTAGTAGCTTTTGTTACATTATCTGCGTTTATACCGCCGATATTCGCAAATATTTGCATTGCTTCTGCACGTGTCATTTTTTCGAGCTTGCCTGTAAAAACACAAGTTTTTCCGTATAGAGGATGATCCTCATTAAAATCTGTTGATGTAGCTGATATGTCTTTTGCTTTGACGTTTTGTAAGTTATTATTATTCCAAGTTTTTTCTGTACCAGATTCAATAATTTTACTTTTCAAACAGAGGTAACAGTCGTAGGCTATTTGACAATCCGCCATAGATCTATGATGAGTATCAAAATTAACATTAAAATGATTAGCTACATCAATAAGCCGGTGGTGCTTTAGCTCTGGAAGAACTTTTCTAGCAATCCTCATAGTATCGATATAGTCGTTCTTAAGCGGAGAGCTAATAAGTTTAATTTTATTGTCATAAATAAAGTTAATATCAAAATTTATATTATGTCCTAATATAACATCATCACCTATAAAATCTAAAAATGCAGGTAAAACTTCTTCAATGCTAGAAGCTTTTTGCAGCATTTCATTCGTAATACTTGTAAGCTCTGTGATAAAGTCGTCTATTTCATCGTTTGGCTTTACAAGACAATCAAACGTATCAACTATTTTATCGTCACGGACTTTAAGAGCTGAAACTTCAATTATTTCGCACCAATCAGGATCAAGTCCAGTTGTTTCTAAATCAACTACAACATAATCAGAAAGTAAGTTAAGTAAGCTATGTCCTTTATCTCTTATGGTTTTTACTTTTTTATTAAAACAACTTGACATTGAAATATTTCCATTGTTTAGCTCTATATGTATCATATAATATTGTTTTTGAAGGTGATTTTGTGGCATTTGCTGAAAATTTAAAAAAACTTAGAGAAGAAAAAGGTTTATCTCAGGCAGAGCTTGCCGAAAAAGTAGGCATTACTCAGTCAATGATAGCACAGTATGAAAGATACATGAAAGTACCTACAATTATTGTTGCAGTAGATATTGCAAAGGTGCTTAGTACTACTTGCGAAGAGCTTGTGAAAGGAGAATGATTGTATATGGAAAACAAAATAGAATTTAAATTGACCGTAAGCTCAGAAGGCGATGCGGAAGTCAGCATGAAAACAAAAACAACACGAGCAGAGTTTCTTGCTGGTGCGTTAGCATGTATTGCGGCTTTTGCGAATACTGCTTCACAAGGCGACCCTATAACAAAAGTTAAATTCCTATCAAATTTAAGAGATGCAATTCCAGAATTTCTTCTTAATGATGTTTTGTAAAAAACATTTAGTAACTTTAGAAAGAGCGTGTTTCCAATGTACTTACAGTGACAGCCGCCCGTCTGGAGCGTATCCAGACCCAGTGCAGCGATGCACAGACACCCTTTTTTGTAGTAGATAATGCAGTTGTTACGATTCGACAGCTGCAACACGGGACTGTAGTTCAGATGGCAAGAACCAAAATATGAGTCGCAGGTTCGAGTCCTGCCTGTCCCACCAACCCGAAAGGATTATACTCCATTCTTTTTATATATTAACGGCGTGACCGTCACTTGATTGGCGGTCACAAACTGGAGCAGTAGCTCAAATGGCGAGAGCGTACAAAGTCCCTGTTTGTACTGTTGCAGGTTCGAATCCTGTCTGCTCCATCAGTTTTTGTAGAGTGAACATTTTAAGAATGAAACAAGCACACAAATGATTATACATATAAAGAGGTGATTATATGAGGTTTAACGAGCCAGATACATATGGAGAACCAAAAATAATGAAGTTCCCCGGCATGATAGCAAGAGTGTATAGTCCTATTTTGCCACCAGAAGAGCGTGAAAGACGTATGAAAGAGATCCGCAAAGCTGCTGCCGCATTGCTTGAAAGTCAAGAAAGAGCTATGCGTAATCTGCAAAAGTAGACAGCTCATAAATTACTAAAGGAAGTGAAAAAAGTGAAAGACAACAGCTACTACATCGTTTACGGTTGGATGAGGAATAAGCTTAAGTTAAAGGGTACCGCTTTACAGCTCTATGCTATTATCTATGGTTTTTCTTATGACGGAGAAAGTGAATGCTCTGGAAGCCTTGCGTATCTTTCTGAAACAGCGGGATGTACAAAACAGACAGTGCTAAATGGACTTAATAAGCTTGAATCGGCTGGATATATTTTAAAGCGTCAAACGAGAGATTCCGATGGTGGCTTGAGAAATCACTATCGCATAAATGCATCAGCTCTTGATGAAGAATATGATTTTCCACAACCTGTTGAAAACGATTGTGGAAAACTTGTTGAAAGCAAGACCGATAGGTCTAAAAATTTTACCCATGCGGTCAAAAAATCACAATCCCCTCAGTCAAAAAATAATAACACCCCTAGTCAAAAAAGTAGACATAATAATACTATAAGAGAATATATAGGTTATGAAAGAGAGAGAGCAAGCTCTCACGCATCAAAAAAGATGTTTGGAGAGTTTGCGAATGTTTGCCTGACATCTGAGGAGTATAACACTCTTCAGGGCATATATGGGGATTTATTTCCCACTACATTATCCAGTCTATCTACATATATGGCATCTACCGGTCGAAAATATCCAAACCATTACGCCACTCTTTTCAGGTGGTGTATGCAGGACAAGGACAAGCAAAAGCGTAAGCCTAAGCCTGAAACGCTGCCTGAAAGCCCTACTGTTAATGTTTCCATGTCGGAATCTGAAAAGCATAAATATGACCAGTTGAAAAAAGACATGGTAATATCCTTGGGTGACTCTGAAATTGATGCAATGAATGCCGCAAGTTTGAGCAATAAGCTTTTGCAAATTGCAAATGGTGCGATCTATGATGAAAATAAATCTGCTATTCCAATTCATGACAGAAAACTGGATGCACTGGAAGATATTATCAAAGCTGCAAACGGAAAACCAAGCTTGACGGTGTTGCAGAGGGTGCACAGGTCAACACTATTGAATCTGTAAAGTTAAACGGAATAGCAGTTTCCGTAACTGATAAGTCTGTAAATATTGACCTTAGCGGCTATGCCAAGACATCAACCCTTTCAAGCTATGCAACCAAAACATCACTTAACGATTACGCCAAGAAGACAGATATCGCAAGCGTTTTCATTTACAAGGGCAGCGTTAAAAACTATGCAGTTCTTCCAACAACAGCTACAATCGGCTGGGTTTACAATGTTGAAACTGCTGACACTGCACACAACATCAAAGCCGGTGACAATGTAGCATGGAACGGTACAAGCTGGGACAACCTTTCAGGTATCTTTGAGCTTGACATCGAAGAGGTTACAGAAGCTGAGATTGATGCATTGTTTGTATAATCAAAATTAATTCATAAGATAAAGTAAAGCAGCGGCAGGGCACATGGCGTTATTTAATAAATTATTATAACAGGAGGATAGATAATAGGAGGATATATAACATGAATGTTTTAACTTTTAAAGGCTTGACTTATTTTTATGCAAAGCTCAAAAAGACTGTTGACAGTCTTTCAAAAAATAGTCATACTCACAGCAACAAGAGCGCACTTGATAGTATCACAGCAGCTCAGTTTCCGGGCAATTCTGGCACTGCAACAAAGCTTCAGACAGCAAGGCAGATCAACGATGTTGAATTTGATGGAA
>CANOIR010000057.1 GCA_947566125.1 uncultured Ruminococcus sp.
CCGTTTTTTAATTTTATTGACTAAAATTATACTATAATATAATTAAAATGTCAATTTATCAATCAAAATAAAAATTGATGGCACCTTATGATGAAAGTTATTGTTTGATCTGCGGTTGGGATGGCATAAAAGAACTTCGTCATTATCATATCAGCAAGATAAGAGATATTAAGATTATGGACGAGCAATCACAACCTCTGCCTGTTAATTTTCATTTAGATGAACAGCTTGATATTGAAAATGCTAATGAATTTGAGTGCTTTATTAATATGCAGTATGAGGCGAATATTGAGAAATATTGTTTGCACCAAAATAGAAAAGGAGAATTTTTATGAGTCAAAAAATGTTTCGTGAAAATAATGTGACAATAGATGATGTGATAGAATCATTGCATGATAACGGAGATAAAAATACTCGGATTTATTTTCCGTTTGATTGCTCTTTAGCAGGTAATCCAAATGAGATCTTGACGAAAATATTGTTTATCAATTATTTGGAATCAACTCAAATAAAAAATAAAGATATTGAAAATCTGAAAGAACATATTGAACGTGTGATGTGCGATAGAGATTTTGAAGTTATTTGTCAAGGAGAATTGAATGAGGAATATTTCAGCGTTGTTGATAAAATAGCCTTTGGGCATGGTATAAAAAGAAAAAATACAACAGAAAATAATTTAACTTCATTTGCCTCAAAATTTTGCGGAAGCCATAATCAGAAGGCTCCATTCTGGGATAATCTTGTCTTTAACTTTCTTAAATACTTAGGCTACAAACATGAATATAGAAATTATCGTGCTTATGTTGCTGCGTTCAAAAAACTTCAGAAAGAACATGATTTGACAGAGTATTCTTTGCGTGAAATTGAGGGCAATATGTGGAAGGTCGCAAAGGAAAAAATTATCTTTTAAAAGCATTGGTGAATTAGATAGTCTATGAATATGACGATTTATTCCCGTTGCCAGTGTGAATATGGTCAGAGCAGGAGTGCCGGATGTGCTGCTGCGATTCTGGAGCATTTTTATCATACCGGAATTTCTGTTTTTGCAGATTATAGACGTTATCCGAATCAGGTAGTGTATCACAAGATTTTTGATGCATTGGAAAATTATAAGAAAAGTTTATCTTAATAGGCAATAAACGTTAGAAAATTTTAGTTGTGATATTATGATATAGACAACAATTAGGCAGAGTACAGTTAAGCACTCTGCCTTTTGATATACGATGTCCAAATCTTTATGTATAATTACGTATAATCAACTCCTTCACAGCACCTCGACCATTCCCATTGCAGTTGATAAAACGCTTTGCAAGAACTTCTGTGATATCATATCCAGCATATAGACTACGAATAAAGTCAGTGTTAGAATTTGAAAGCATAAACTTGATTCCTCTTGCAGTTAATGCATCACAGCATTTACGCAGACGCATATGGTCTTCCTGGGTAAAACCATATCTCGTGTAACTTGTAAAGTTTGATGTTTCAGAAATAGGGTTGTACGGTGGGTCAAGGTATACAAATGTTCCAGTAGGCAGATTGTTTAAGACCAGTGAAAAGTCCACAGATGTAAAAATAATATTTGCAGCATTGAAATATTGGCTCATAGAACGAATGCCTGAAGCATTCACAAAATTCGGATTTTTGTATTTCCCATAGGCAACATTAAATTGTCCCTGTTTGTTTTCACGATACAATCCATTGAAGCATGTCTTGTTCAAATAAATAAATTTTGCAGCCTGCTGTACTGCGGATAGTGCAGCAAAACGCTCAAAATCTCTGTCAAATTCTCTGATTTTGGAGTAGAATTCAGCAGTGTTTTCATATCCGCTGAGTTCTGCAATCAGAGCCTCAGGATAATATTTGATGGCGTTATACACGTTCATCAATCCTGAATTGATGTCATTTATATAGGCAACTCCAGGCTGAATACAAAACAGCATTGCACCACCTCCCAGAAATGGTTCACAATATGCAGTAAATTCTTCTGTCGGAAGCAATGATGTCATTTTTTCGAGCAGTTGTGTTTTTCCGCCCGCCCATTTTACAATAGGTGTAATATTAGTAGTCATAACTTTTTACCTCTCTTTTTTTAATGATTATGGATATGTTCCTGTTGTGTTGAATTTCAAAATATGATAAAAGAAAGCAATTTGAAAAAATAAAATTGGTATTAAATATAATGCGGAGCCGTGACAGCTCCGCACTATAATTTTCAAAACATTCCCATCATCAGATTCATACTATCTCTCATATGGTCAAGCGAAGAGTGACAATACAAATCCATCGTAATTTGTACTTGTGAATGACCTAAAATATCACTAAGCGTTTTAATTGGAATACCACTTTCCACAGCTCTGGTTGCGAAAGTATGGCGTAAACTATGAAAATTTGCATGTTCAATATTCGCAGCAGCCAATAGAAAATTCAGAGCATCTCGCATGGTACTCGGTTCAACACAAGTTCCAAGCGGCATAGCAAATACATATCCATCCGGCAGAATTGGAATGCCATACGTTATATATTCTTGATTTTGCCTCTGCTGGTGTTGCATCAGATCCGACCAGATTTTATCAGGAATTGGAATCTCACGAAAACCGCTACTTGTCTTAACATCCCCCTCAATAATCATTGTCATGTTTTCTAAATCATCCAGTTCTTCACGTTCCAAGTGATTTGCTTTGATACGCTGTAATGTTCGACTGATTTTAACCGTCTGTTTTTGATAATTTAAATCTGTCCATTTCAAGGCACAAAGCTCACCAATACGCAACCCTGTTGCCAAATCGAATTTAATAGCAAACCCTAATCTATGCAGATGAATAACATTAAGTAAACGCATTTGCTCATCAACAGAAAGCACACGCATTTCCTTTTTAGGTGACTTCGGAATAATAACATTGTCACTGGGATTATGCATGATAAGTCCATTGATTTTCGCCTGCTCCAATGCTTGATGAAACATATTGTGCATATTGCGAAGTGTCTTGCTGCTCAAACCACCTTTGCCATCAGTTCTGCCATTTAGAAATCTATCATTGTAAAAATTTTGTACTAGAGGTGGTGTAAGCTTCTGCAAGACAAACTTACCAATCCCCGGTATGATATGATTGTAAATGTAGCCCTCGTAGGAAATATATGTTGAAGGACGAACCGTAATATGTGCATAGTTATGCAGCCATTCTTCCAGCCACATTTGCACTGTCACAACCGTCGGTGTTACGTAAATACCTTGCTGTTTTTGGAAGAAAATCGTATGTAGCTTGTCCGTTACCTCTTTCTTTGTTTTGCCATAGACGGAACGCTGAATTTGCTTGCCTTCTGATGTAACACCATCTGAATAACGTCCCTCCCAAGTGCCGTTGGAACGTTTTCGGATAGAACCTTCGTTATTTGCTTTCTTTGCCATCGAAGCACCTCCAAAATTAAAGAATATCGCCGTTTGCATTTTGAATCCATTCAAGAAAATGTTCTTTTGTCACAATGCGGCGTTTGCCGATTTTCAGAACAGGAAACCCGTCTGCATTCATCACCTGATATGCGCAGGAAAGTGAGATATTGAGATATCCTGCCACATCCCTTGCGTTCATTGTAAGCGGTAATTCATCATTGCTTTTAAATTTCGGTAATTTGTTTTCGTTCATAAGAGAATCCACCTTTCTATTTTTTATCAAATAGTTAGGTGGGTTATATTTTATTACATTTAGATTTCGCAAAGAAAATCTGAAAAGTTTTCTTCTCCTTTAACTGTTCTGATAGTATCAGTAACAAGTGAATAATCACAGAGCATATCTTCAATTTCATCAGCAGAATAGCCGTAGTCAAGAAGCATTATTACATCATCTTCATCAATGCCATAGCAACTACACATTTCAAGCAGGAGCTGTTCGTGCTGGGTGTAATATTCATCTTCCCAGTCATCGTAATATCTCATGAAATAGGAATATCTAAAATCTTCTTTTTTCTCAAACTTAGAACGTGAGATAATGCCACTGCTATCGATTTTGAGAATATCACCGTGGACAGTCTCGATTTTTGTGTACGGAAATTTATGTAACCCAACTTTTTTCAGGGCATTTTTCATGATGGATTCAGTTGATGCGTAAACGTAAAGCCCCAGCATTTCAAAATGTAACAGGCACATGGGATTACTGCCCTTGATGATGTAGAGCGAATTATCCTCGTCGAGAACTGTAAATGTAAAATTGCCACAAACAGCTTCAGCCATATTTTTCAGACTGTTAAAGTCCAGTTTTTTCTGTTGTTCGATAAGCTGTACTGCAATATAGCTGTCTGTTTCAATATGAGTATCAGGAAGATGTTTTTCTTTGCGAAGTTTAGCGTCATTATACAAAATTCCATTATGTGCAAAAGAGAACTCTTTGTCAGCATGACCATAGAATGGATGATTGTTTTGGTTGAATTTCTGATTACCCTGGGTGGTTAGTCGAGTGTGTCCCATGATTGCCGTTGTATTATCAGGAGCATTAAAACGGATTTTGTGAGCTGGTTTAGGACGCTTGTAGATAACAACTTGTCCATCACGAATATATGAGATTCCAGCGGCATCCGTTCCACGTTCTTCTGCTGCGTTTGCAAGTGCCTGAGTGAGTTTTTTCAGGACTTTGTAAGGATTATATGCTTGTAGTCAAGCCAGCCGAATAATGCACACATGATTAAAAATCCTCCGTTTCTTCCACTTTTTCGTTGATATAAAGACTGCGTTCTTTGAGATACTGGATGAGTTCGAGTTCGGTAATTCCAGCCACAAATTCTGACCATGAGAGTTTCGCAATTTCATCATCATCCATAAGGACAGCAAATTCGCAAATTCTGTTTACCAGCTCCAGCGTTGCGATAAGCGTGTTGTACTTCAAAGTTCCACGAAATAATCTGAACTCGATGGTATGGTAGTTGCAGAGATTGACTGCAACATATCGACCATAATTTTTCTTAGCCTTGTCCAAGATGGCTTTGGGTGAATTTTCATATCCATATCTTGCTGCCCAGCGATTCATGGCATATTCGGAACGACGTGAGAATTTCAGCATCTCGTTCCAGTGATGCTCCACAAAGTACAAGATTCTTGAAATAACCTCATCTTGCTCTTCACGGTCAAGACCAAGACTATCACGGTTTACATGGACATGAAGTCCGCATGTGCTTGTTTGGTGTGAACGGTAGCCCAACCTGACAGCATGATGCATAATATCTTCCCAGCAGAAATCTTTATGATAATCCAATGACATCGGATGTGTTACAATTTCCATTCCATCATCAAGCGAACCATCTGTTTTGATGTAGATGTGTTCGCCATTCATGTTTGCAATATCGAGAAGTTCTTCTGCATATTCATCATCTTTTCCTGCTCCATCGATTTCCAGCTCAACACCAAAGTAACGGTTTGAATCACCGTAAAAGATAGGAGTAGGTTTGTAACCATACTCATGGATTGATGCACTCTTGCAGATATTCTGATAGCAGTCATGACAGTAGTAATAGTCGCCATATTCGTAAGCGTCATCATTGTGAACGATACAATCACATTCCTCACAGCGGGTGTAATAATTCTCAAAGCAGTGATGACAGATGCAAATATTTCCGTCTATATGTACATCATTCTCCCAGACAATTTCTTCGCAACGGTCACATACTGTTGTGTATCTGTCAACACAATCTTCGCAGATTGGTTCGCCGTAGATTGTGTCATAATCGTCTCCCTCAATAATTGCTCCGCAATGGGAGCAGTAGATTTTTTCTTCCATTTTGATTTCCTCCATAAATAAAAATTGCCCTCTCGGAATCGAACCGAGAAGGCTTTTTGTTTAGTTAGTATTCTTCTGCTAAAAGCACTGTGCTGTAGTCGTCACTATCTATGATGTAGACCTTTGCTGTTATTGGATTGTCTGCCGGGATAAGATATTCTTTGTGGTACTCCGGCTGTTCGGAAAAGTGTGTGATTTTCTGAATACCATTGAAATTTTTCAGTTTGAATACCTGAAAATAGTCTCGTTCTTCGGGAAGTTTGTCGATACATTCCCACATAAAAAGCTGGAGTTCAAGCGGTATTTCCGCCTGGACTCCTTTGGTTAAGTAACGCTGATTGTTGAACATTGTTTCACCCCCATGATTGATTGTTATGCTCCTATGTTCCGCCCGAAGGCGACTTCTCTATGTGGTTATACCATTTTCGTAAAATCAGTACCTGACATAGATTCACCGTTATGATATATAACTGAAATGGAGAGGAATAACAAAAAAGCTCTCCTGTTATTAAAACAGAAGAGCAGAATTTAAAATGTAATTGTAAATGAAATGTCAGCAATGTTAGTGTTGTAATTATTTAATGGCTGTGTTATCTGCGTTTCAGTTGGTTTAAATTCTTCTTTCGTTGACATATTCGCCGAAGCATATATTAAACTATCTGATGAAATAACTCCTTGCGGAGTTTCCATCATGCCATATACAAGGAATTCACCTTGTCCAAGTTTTTTCAAAATAGAAGATACTTTTTCAATGGAATTATCAGAGCGAATGAGCTTAGTAATCATATCTGTTGATGTAAGTTCCGGTTGAAAGAAAACACTGACACTTGTTTGCAGAAACATGCTTCTGAATTTTGCAGGAATTGTTTTGAATGATTGTGTTGAAAGAATAAGGCCGATTTTCTTTTCACGACCTTGTGAAAGAATCTGAATGATTGCATTAGAATCTTTTCTTACAAGATTCTGAATTTCATCAACAACAGCAAAGAGAATGTGATTCGCTGAGCTTTGCCTATAGTCATACATATCTCTTAGAAGAAATTCTGTTGTAATTGTATATTCTTCAAAGCTGTCATCAAGATTGAGGATTGTTATTTTTTCATTACTTAATTCTGACCAGGTTAAGTGATCAGAATTTTGTATGATATTAATGATAAAGTTATATACTCTTGTAATCATAGAGCTTTTACAATTATATGTCAGATTGGAGAGGATATCAATATTCAATCCTGTGTTTTCATCAAACGATTTATCAATTATATCTTGAAGTTGACTAAATAAGCCCAGTTGTAAATTGAAACAGTTATTAAGATTTCTGCATATACGATGAATGTATTGGTTCTTATTTTCGTTCTTATATGGAATAAATGGGTTTATGGGAAGTCTTCTATTGTAAACAGAGCTGATATCTTTTAATGATGAATTATTGATGTAACTGCCTGAAATGTCAAAAATGATGATACGGTCTTCTTTTTTGGATAGGATTCTTTGAATAATATTTGATATAAGTGTTGTTTTGCCAATACCGGAATTACCTGTAAGCATTAAATGTGCGGTAGTAAGTTTTTTGTAACTCCATATAACAGGTTCATTTTTTATATCATAACCGAGAATAATTCCATTATTATCAGACGTAGTATGTGATTTGAAGGAAAGAGAAAAGAATTGCTCATAATTGAGGTATGCAAGAAGTTTTTCATTAATAATTGTATCATCAATAATGTAAGCATATTGTCTGACAGAGGGGCTACCGGGTGGATAAAGTGAGATTTTAGAAACGTTGAGTGACTCTGAAGAAGAAAGGTAACCCTCATGAATAAGCGATTTTTTCAGTAAGGAGATATTAATATTGCTGATTTGACATATGTATCGCAGAACTTCATCGGTAATTATTATAGTACCATTACCCTTATAGATAAGTCTGTTAAGAGCCTGATATGGCAAAGTCTTATTTGTTTTGTCATTGGGTATTACATAAAGCTGCCTTTTATAAATCATGCTGTTGATATTTGATTTGAACTGTTCCAGAACGGCTTTGGTATTTTCTTGTTTAGTATGACTTTCAAAAATGGGCAGCAGGTAATGAAAAAATCTATCTTCAAGTTCATTATCTGGACAGTCATTGACATTCATAATGAATATTTTTCTGATAAAAATGAATACAGACAACAGTGTCGAAATTGCCTGCTGTGCATTAGGATTGCTGATGCTGATATTATTAGCATATTTGCTGAATACACCATTAAAGATTTCATTATATTGCGTAAAAAATTGAGTATCGGATGTAGTTGAAGTGAGCCAGTTTATAAAAATAGAATCAAGACTATGAAAATCAGAAACAAAATTGTCGTTTATTATTTCATCAAAACTGATATTAATATATGAAGCATCAGAAAGCTTTTGCTGAACAGTATTAGAAATGATGCAGCATATGTGGTTAGTGCAGCTTTGTGCAAAATAATCTTTTAAAAGATTAAGATTTTCATTACGTATATTTTCAGTATCAACTAATCCGTTTATTAGTAAAACATTATTGATTCTATTCTGTATTATGGTATTGAGTGTATTAAATGGTACATTTATTGCAATGCTTTCAGGAATAGTATAAGTGAATGAGTTTCGGAAAATGAGAAGATAGTTTCTTAGTAAATTACTAAGAGTATTAATAGATGACTGAGAAGAAAAAGTTATTATGTAAGGGAATCTCATATTGAAGCTGTATGAAGAGATGGGTAATGAAAGCGGCATCATTAGTGATGTGTATCTTAAAACTAACAGAAAAACTCCATTAAAAGAATGAAAGTTAATTTTGGGCGATACAGCAATGTTAATATTATTAAAATTAACATTAACATATGAATTAGGATAAAGTGCAGGATAAGTATTAGAGCAAGCAAAGTGAATTTTTTCTGTCGTACAACCTTGAATATCACTTGAAAGTGTATAAAACAATCCGGCTTTTAGTGGAACTGTGAGATGATCCAGGCTGGCCAGACGCTGAATTTTCTGAATTAGCTCTTTCTTTTTGGATATGATTTTAGATTGTGGAATAGTACTTTTGAGAAAGATACCACGGTTTTCAAGAATATTAAAAACATACTTATAGTTTAGATTCTTTTCGGGCTTTTCAACCGTGAGCATTTGTGGTGAGAATAAGTCTGCTTGTAAAGAAATTGAAATATAGTCTTTTGAATTATCAGTGAAAGTAATATGTTGAACAATAATAGTTTTGTAATTATCAAAAAATTCACTTACATCATTTGGAGTGATTGCCGGTAATATAGTATGTGAATTCGTTTTATTATTATCATTATTAAAATAAGTGTTGGACATAAAACACAACCTTCCTATAACTAAAACATATGAATTGAGCTAATGGTGATAATATTTCTATTCATTTATTACCTTGGTTATATTATATCATATTATATTGAAAGTGTCTATATAAAAAATTTAATATATATAAAATTATCTTAAAAAGATGTAAAATGCAATAAAGATAATATTAAAATAATTTTATATAGACGTTTTTTATAAAAAATAAAAAATCCACTGTGCCACTGCTGCACAGGGTGTCATAGAGGAGCAAGGAGCTTGACACAAGGAGTGAGATACAGAGGACATAAACAGTGTCCCTCTGTACTCGGCTGGATTCGATGCTCCGCCTGAAGCTCTCCTCCTCAAATCCAGCCATGGTGTCTATCTATATAAATAAAATAATTAAATTAAATAAATTTTTCTGTCTCTATCATGATGTTAAATTTTTGATTGAAGGCAGATTTTTTATCGCTAAAATCTGCAAAATATGCGTTTACTGATATGTTGTAAGAAGATAAAAAAATAACACAAGCCAAACAAGAAAGTAAAAAACTTATCTTATTAGGAGTGTGTTATCCATGAAAGAATATCAGGTTTCATTTGATAAAAAACGTCATGCAGAAAAACCAACAGGAAACAAAATCGGTAAAATCAATAATCGTTTATATACAGAAAGTATAGCTTATGATAAGCTAGCATATGAGGTAGGGAAGTATGGTTGTACATTCAGTCCTGCAATTTATAATGGAAAACGCAGGAAAGAAAACTTTATCGGTCAGCAGCTGATAGCACTTGATTTTGATAATGGCGTGACCTTTGCTGAAATTAAAGAACGTGCCGAACATTACAGACTTCCAATATTGTTTGTATATAAGACTTTTTCATATACAATCGAACATGAAAAGTTTCGTATAGTATTTGCTTTGAGTGATATGATTTGTTATGCATTTACAATAGAAATTTTTCTTGCAATATTTATGAAAATCTTTGGTGAATGCGATAAGGCGTGTAAAGATAGTTCACGTATGTTCTTTGGAGGAAAGGGCTTGCTTGAACGTGCAGATGAACCGATTGAAATATCTAATCGAGATTTGCTGATTGCTTTTGTTGCATATATGAACGATAGGTATGGTGAGAATCACTACACAAGGGAGATAAAGAAGTTTTATGAGAGTGTTGGTATAAAGTATAATAAAATTTTGCCTGTTATTGATGATGAAAAAAATGTTTATGAGGGAGTAAATCATACTGTTTCCAATAATGCGTTTAGTAACAAAAAGAGTAGAAGAGTTGTTACAAGAAATTTTGACTGGAATATATTATACAACAGATGTCATTTGTACAGAGATTTTATTGACGGTAATGAATACTACTATTATCCAGAATTATTTCATCTTGCAACCAATCTTATAAATATTGAAAAGGGGAAAAATGAATTTTTAAGAATTCTAAATGCACCTGAAAATAAATACTGCACATCATATTATACTCGCAATTGGAATGTGATTTTAAATATTTTAATTGCAATGAATTATCAGCCAAAGGGATGCAATAGCTGCCCTTATGCATCAGAATGTATGCATGCAAAGAATATGATTCTTATTGCAAAGCCTGGAAAATCTACTATTTTACAAACAACAAGAAAAGAATATGTATCTATCGAAGAAGCAGAGGTTGACTTAAAAGAGAAATTCTTGCAAGCAGTTTATTCAGAAAATCATGGTGTACATATTATCAAAGCACAGACCGGTATAGGAAAAACTAATTTGT
>CANOIR010000058.1 GCA_947566125.1 uncultured Ruminococcus sp.
TTTGAACAGAAAGTTAATTATATGGGTCGATTGAAATTGGCAGTTTGAAAAAAATGTATCTTGAAAATTGAATAAGTCTTGGCTTTTATATTTTTCACAAAAGACAATATTTTGTGATATATTGCAATTGAAAAAACTTTTTATTTGTGTGCATTAACTTTTAAAACCAGAGCATTATGATAAAGACAACAATCGCAGATATTATTGTAGATGATAAATATATACTTATGATAATTAAAAGTGCTGATTAAAGAAATGTTGAATAATAGAAATTATTTAAAGTTTTTTTATAGTAGGTGATATAGGATGTTAGTATACAAAATTCAAAGTATACCGGACTTAACATTAAGCAAATATCAAGTATTTGCGGATTCTGGAATAGACGGAATGTTAGAAGCACAACTACAATTTATCAAGCAATTATATAGAGTAACTTTACTGGGAGAAATTCATATTCACTTTATTTACGACTATGACCCTAAAAGAAAAGCCGGAAACAAATTAAATATCTATATGTTGTTTTCAGGCAATGAACAAAACAAAGATTATTATTTAAAGCTGCGAAAAATTGTAAGCGCTTCAAATATATCAGAATATTTTCAATTTAATGAGGTACAACAATCACCTTCTTTTGAATTAAAATATTCTTATATATCAGTACTTCGCAAAAAAGAAAGAATCCTTCAAACAGTTGTTGATAATGAAGAAAAATATTTTTACCTTATTCCCAACTGGGAAATGAATGAAAATGCAAGATTATACAACATGATTCAAATGATGGAATCTTTTGATGAAAAATGCTGTTATCGTGTAGACTTATACACAGAAGAAAATTTGGAAGAGCAAATTCATAAGAATTTCGAGAAGCCGCTTACATTTTTAAGAAATATATCTAATAAAAAACAGGGAATAAGCGCACTTAGCGGAATGCAAAACAATCAACGTGACCCTAATGCAGATGAAACACTTCGTCAATATGAAGACTGGATAAAGGCGATTGACAGCTCTTCTGTATTTCGTTGTAGAATCTGCTCATTATCCAATGATAAGCAGTACTGTCAATTATTACTAAACAGTACCATATCGGAATCTATTCAAAAAGGCAATGCAACTGTAAAAACAGAACAAGGAAATTTTTCTGTATTTGATATGTTAAACGAAATTCCCATGGGCTATCATTTAGATGAAACTCCAAAATCAATGCAGAATTGGGCAACTACATTTATAGCCGAAGAAATTGCGGCATTTGTAAGATTACCTGTGCTATATGATGGCGAAAATATCGAATTACCAAAAGAAACCGCAGCAATTCATGAAAACAAAGGTATTATTCTTGGTAAAGATAAAAATGACTATGATGTGGTAATTCCCCAAAAATTACTCCCAAAGCATATGTTTGTATGTGGTGTTCCCGGCTCTGGTAAAACCAATACCATGCTTCATTTAGCCAATAGTCTATGGAATTATGAAGTAGAAGAAAACGGAGAAAAACACAAGCTGCATATTCCGTTTTTGGTATTAGAACCGGCAAAAAGAGAATATCGAGAACTTGCATTATTCGATATTCCAGAGCTGTTGATTTTTTCTCCGTCAGCATGTACAAACTTTCCAATTAAGATAAATCCTTTTGAATTTCCAAAGGGACTGACCTTATCGGAGCATATCAGTAAGCTTTGTCAAGTTTTCGAGGGAGCGTTCCCAATTGCACCTCCTGCCCCTTTTATATTAGACCGTGCAATTCAAGCAGTTTATGAAAAACATGGTTGGGGTGTAAAAGATGTCAATACCGGAACAAAGTCTTACCCTTTGATGTCTGAACTTTACGACCAATTTGAAAAGGAATTATTGACTACCAACTATGATAGTGAGATTCAGGGAAATATTCGCTCTGTGCTGGAAATGCGAATTGGAAGCTTACTTCGCAGAGAAATGAAAGAAATTTTTGATGTTCCAAAGTCAACGTTGTCACCAGAAGAATGGCTGACAAAACCAGTTATTATTGAATTAGAATCGCTCGGAGAAGGACCAGCTAACTTTGTAACATTATTGCTTTGTACTTTGATAAGAGAAACCTTAAAAGCAAATCCACTGGCAGATAAGGACAAACCTGTCCGTCATGTGATTTTCATTGAAGAAGCACATAATTTAATTGCACCTGAATCACAAGTAAAAGATGGTCAAGATTCCAATCCGAAAATTGCGGCAACTGCGTTTATTGTAAAGATGTTGGCTGAGGTTCGTGCATTGCGTGAGGGCATTATTATCGCTGATCAATTGCCAACAGCAATGGCACCGGAAGTTATCAAGAATACAAATATTAAACTTGTGCATCGTTTAACTTCACAGGATGACCGTGAACTCGTGGGAAGTACAATGTCTGCAAGTCCATTGCAAATGGAAAATATGGCGACTTATACAAGCGGACAGGCTTTATTTACTTATGAAAAGTTACTTCGTCCATTTGAAATGCAGGTAAGCCTTGTAGAAGAACATGGTGAAAGTACGCCAAATGACAATGAGCTTTATGAGATGATGTTAAAGAAGCCTGCGTTTAGCGAATTGAAAATGTTGGAATCTATAGAAGAGTTTGAAATGCTGAAAATTGAAAGTACAAATCTCTATAAGTATGAAACTGAAATGATAGAAGAGCTTTTTCATTTTGAAAAACGAAAGAAATTAAATCATAATGTATTAAGCGTTTATCAGGAAACTTGTACGAATACATTTGTGAGTATTATGAAACAGCAAAACAAGCTTGATTTGAGATTTCAAAAGTTATTGCTGCATATAAAATTTTTGGATAAAGACGAATTCACAGATTTTTATGCTGTTATTAGAAATGTTGGTCAAAGATTTCAAAAGGCATATAAAGAATTTTGTTATATATCTTATAAGAGTATAAATATTCAAAACAAATAAATTTTATAGGGGTGTTAAAATATGGCAAGTGGAAAAAGTATTGAAAGTCGAAGAAGCGTCCTTGAAAAAGTTACTAAAAATATTGAGGATAAACGAAGTCAACTGGGAGCATTAGAAAAAAACAAAGAAGCAGCTAGAGAGGCTAGAGGCGTTATTGATAATTTAAATGACTTGGATGATGATGTAAAAACAGAATTGGAAAGAGAAAATGACAATGCTTACAATGAGATTTCGCAAGAAGGTGAAAAGCTTTCATCAGAAATGAATGGTGATATTGGACAATTGGAACAGATTAGAGAAGAAACAAGCAATGCAATTGAGAGTGCTAATAAAGCCAAAGATGCAGAGCGAAATTTAATCGATGCTTGTAGAAAGAATAATATTATCTTTCCTGAAACAAAGAATTTAGATAAAAATATTAGTGAAAATGAATCACTATTACAGGAGATTATAAAAAAACAGCAAGATGCTGATAAAATAATAGCAAAATTTGGTATGATATAATTAGTCAATAGGAGGTAAATAAAAATGGGTTTTTTTTCATCACTTATTGGTGGAGCAGCAGGATTGGCAGGAGATGCGATTCGTGCTGGAATGGGTGCATCCAAAGAAAATAAAAGGGTTAATCAAATTCAACAGCAGTTGGAACAATATAAGCCATTGGTTGAGCAACATAAAATGGAGAGCATTAGCATGGCCAAGCAATCGGTTTACAACACAAAATTGGAGATTTATAGTCAAGGATTGGAATGGTACGCTGATGCCTTTATAAATTCAGGTTATAAGAATGATAGAAAACTTTATCAGCAGCATATGAAAGACCATAGTGTTTCAATGGATGAAATACTTTCATCTGTTCAGCAGCAATGCCAAACGTTTTTTCTTAAACATAGAAAAAATGAAAATGATAAAAATTATAGAGCAGCTTTTGAAAAAGCTAAGGGAAATCTTGTAGAAAATATAGAGAAAAAGATTATTTCTAAATTAGAACATTCAGAATATGACAGCTTAGGTGGAAGATGTATTGATTTTGGTGACATAATTTATTTATTGTATGCTTTGAAAGTTCTTACTAATGACGAAGAATATCTGACAGTTATAAATTCTTTGGATGAGTACAATCAAAGAGCAAATTGTATTTTTATCACACTTAACGAGATTGAATATGGAAAATTTGAAATTCAAGATCTCCATTCTTCTGAATATGATCCAAGTGTAGTAAAAAAAATGACTCGTGATATGGCAATGCATATTACAGACAACGAAAGCGGTTATTTTGAAGGCATTACCAAAAATCTTAATGGAACACTTTTGTGGGGATTTGGTTTTCTTTTATGGCACTATGCTGATAAAATGCCTTTTGAGAAAGATAACTTTTATGATGCCGTTGCAGTTTTAAACTCTTTCAAGGGACATAGGTCTGGCGAAAATATTATTGAATGTATCTTGGCAGAAATCTATATGAAAAATAAACTTGGCGGAGAAGATTTGATTCGTCAAAACATTGATGAGATTATGAAGAAGGCAGAGATTTCAAACCCTATTTTTGCACGTGCTTTATGTTCGTTTTTAGCATGGTTGGGTGCTTATAACGTAGAGTATGAGGTGCTTAAAAAAGCAGTAGCAGCAAAAGTACAGCTTAACTCTGATATGCAGGAGAGACTGAATTTCCTTGCTAAAGGTGGTACATCTAATAAAATTAAGATTTATGATGCTGTAGATACAGAAAATGATTTCTTTTTTGATAATTCAACCGATAGCTGGAATGTGGAAGATTTCGATAAGCTGCTTTCAAAGTTTAAAATGGAAAGAAAACGTTTGACATATTCACTTGTAATAAAAAGTTGGAAAAAAACGCTTCCTTTAGCAAAAAATAAGAAGTTTTCATCAGAAGCTTTGGATTATGAATTTCGTGATATGGTTGGAGATTTTGACAATGAAGTAACGTACAGTACCATGAATGCTATTGCTGTTAATTTAGATAATCTTCGTTATGATGATTGTGCATTGTTTAAATTTAATTCTAACAGAAATAAGGGAGTAACTATTCTTTTTACGTGTGAAAAATTTGGAAGAAATCTAAACTTGAATATTATCACTTTATTTACACCTACAGACGATATGTCTGATGATGATATGTTAAAGTTTATTACAGCGATTTTGAGCAATCCTTATGTTGACAGCTTTAATGAATCTATTTTGCAATCTGTTGATGCAGCAATGAAAGAAAAGGAAAATATGTACGAAGAGCGACAGGATGCAAAATCATATAAAATGTTTGAGTAATAGAGAGGAGCATCAAGTTAATGAATGAAGAGTTAAACAAAGATATATTAAGTCGAAAAATCGGACTTTTTAAAGGAAAAACTGCATCTGCATTCAGTCTATGTTCGTGTTATTTACAGGGATCTTTTGGTTGTGAAAAAGATATGGAACTTGCATTTCAGTACTTAAAATATGCGGCAGATTTATGTCATCCTATTGCACTTAACGTAATCTATAAAATCTATCTTGGAACTGAGGTTTTTGGCATAAAAAAAAGCAAAAACATTCAATTAGCCGAAAAATATCTTCGTATGTTATGTTTTGTAGACCAAGTGGTGAATGTTCAGGAAATTGATGGATATAAAGAGGAACAAGTAGGTCAAGATATGTGTGAAGCTTATTCAAGACTGGGATTACTTTATATGCAAGAGGAAAGCCTGGGTAAACGTTGGCTTGGGCATATGATTTCATTAGATTTGGCAGAAAATCATCGTATGCCGATGTCTCATTATGCAATGGGTTGGTGGTTTGCATTTGTTGAGGAGAGAAATGAAGCGAATTATCTGAATGGTTTGAAGTGGCTTGAATCTTGTATCAGAATATGTCTTGATACAGGAAAGGATAAAGATGTTCAGGCTAGTGCAGTTAAATTATATAATGGTATGGCAGAAATAATAAACACACAATGGCGTTATAATTGTGATAATCAAATTGCATATCTATAAAGGAGAATTACTATGAGTGATTTAATGAAAAACAAATGTCCAAATTGTGGAAATGAATTCGATGTGAATTTAAGTATGTGTCCTAATTGCGGTCATATGGTATCATCTAATATAAATGTACCTTCTGGCAATCAGAATAAAACTGAAGGAACAGAGAATATAAAAAACATTTCAACAACAAATAAAAATGATAATAGCAATCTTGTTAATATATCATTTGTGTTGGGAATAGTTGCACTTATTGGACTGTGCATTCCTATTGTCGGAATTGTTTGTGGTATACTTACTATAGTGTTTTCAAATATGGCAAAAAAGAATGGATCAACAGATTCTAGATGCAAAACAGCAAGTATATTAGGAGTTGTAGGAATTGGTTTAAGTATTATTATGTTGATAATCATTACTGTTACGACTATTTCATTTTTATAATAACATTATCTATGCCATTTCCCTATGAATATTTATGTAAATATTCATAGGGAGTAGATTTTTAATTAGAGTGTACCTGAAAACTCAAATGAATTACATTATTTTTACCAAAATCAAATAGAAATGATATAAACAAAGACAGGAAAAGATGATAAAAGACTATTATTTTTTCAGATGATCAATAAATTCATCTTTAGTTGTGTCAACTTGATACGCATGCTTCACTTTTGTTAAAAAATACAAGATTATTTTTATTAGGTTCATTAAATGTTCGATCTGATTTTCTACACCTCAGCTACATTGAGAAAATTCACGCTTGATAGTATAGAGTGATTTTTCTAATATTTTTATTAAAGCCCGTGTAAATTTATCATAAAGTATGTTTTAAGTAAGGTTAAAGCGACTTACTTACATAAATTTGATTCATTTATTAAGGATATTATGATTACAAAGATTTTGAGAAGGAGGATAAAAAACGAAAAATAAAAACGTCATAGGAGCGGTCAGTAAAAAGTTAAGTAAATCTGAACGTTCTAGATTAAAGAAAGCTGCAAAGGAACGTATTGCAAAAGCATGTGCTAGTAAAAGCAGTGTGGAAGTGATTCCAGCAAAGAAAGATTTTGCACCTGAAGCGAAACAAAAATTGCGTGTAGCTGCTTATTGTCGAGTGAGTACTGATACAGAAACACAAGCTGGAAGTTATGAATTACAAATTCAGTATTATACAGAATATATCAAAAGTAATCCGGATTGGATATTTGTTGGAGTATATGCTGATCATGGAATTTCCGGTACTTCTACTAAAAAGCGTGTGCAGTTTTTAAAGATGATCGAGGATTGTCATCAAGGAAAAATTGATATCATTATTACAAAAAGTGTTAGTCGTTTTGCAAGAAATACGCTTGATACCATTAGATATATGCGTGAACTAAAGTTGCTGAATTCTCCTGTAGAAATTAAATTTGAAACAGAAGGTTTGAATACGCTGGATAAGAATGCTGAGATGATGATCACGTTTTTGAGTTGTGTTGCACAAGGAGAGTCTGAGGCAAAATCAGACAGTATTCGCTGGTCTGTTCGTCAGAGATTTGCAAATGGTCTTCCTTTGTGTCCAACATACTTTTTGTTGGGATATGATACTGATGATAATAAAAATATGATTATAGTGGAAGAAGAAGCTGTAATTGTGAGATTTATTTATAAGCAATTTCTTGAGGGATATTCTGTTCATCAAATTGCAGAAATGTTGACTGAAAATAAGATTCCTACTGTAAAAGGAAAAGAAATATGGTCATGTAGTACTGTAAGAAACATTTTGCAAAATGAACGATATTGTGGAGACGTTCTGATGCAAAAAACAGTTACTGTGGATTGTCTATCACATAGATCCGTGAAAAATACTGGACAGGAAAAGAAATATCGCATGACAAATCATCATCCTGCAATCATTTCTAAAGAAGATTGGTATATTGTACAGGAAATGCTGAAATATCGACGCTATATGCGACGAAAGGATGGTTCTGTAAGAAAAAGAATTCAGTTACATTACATAGAAGAAGGAATTTTACAGGGATTTTTTATTTTATCTATGCAATGGGATGGATATGATATGCATAAAATTTTTGAGAAATTTTAAAATAAAAATGAAAAGCGAGGAACTTGTATGTTTAATTTTGATGGTTTTGAAGTATTAGAATATCATCCGACAGGACTTAATGTTTATGAGCCGATTCTTACAGTAAATGAGAAAAATATGATTTTTGGAAGTGTTTGTTTTACTATGCTGAAGCAGCCAGAATATGTTCGTTATTTGATTGATCCCAATGAAAAGAGAATTGCTGTACAGGGAGTTGTAAAAAAGACCAAAGGAGCTGTCTATATTACGCCGAAAAAAAGTGGTCATCAATTTGGCATTTATGGAACAGAACGTATTGCAGAGATTCGACATCTTATGAGTAATTGGCAAGATCATGAACGATATAAAATTAAAGGCGAGTATTTTGAAGAGGAAAACGTGCTAGTTTTTAATTTCAAAAATGCTGTAAAATTTGATGGCGGAGTTTTTCAAAATAATAAATAAAGCAATAGAATGTATATTTATTGAATATTACTTTGGCATTAGAAACATACTTTTTTCAATATTGAATACAGCTTGTTTATTATTTCGGTTCGGATATTATAGTTGCTTTTTTTCTGAAAGTATGTTATACTAAGAGAAAATAAGTGTGAGGTGAGTGATATGGAACGCTATTTTAATATAACCGGATGCTGCAATTCGCAGGAACACTACATGGTTAACTTGGATAGCAGGTTGGTTCAAATCAAAAAAATGATTGATAGAGGACAGTACTTTTGTATCAATCGGGGTAGGCAGTATGGTAAGACGACGATTTTGAAAGCCTTGAAAAAGTTTCTTTATGAAGACTATACAGTTGTCAATCTGGACTTTCAGGGATTAAGTGCTGCTGATTTTAAAACAGAGGAGGCATTTGTTAAGGCACTGGCTCGTGAGTTGTTGATGATTCGTGATTGTCGTACCAATATGGGTAAAAATATTCGTTTGTATATTGAAGAAATAAGAAAACGAGAAAACTCAACAATTGCAGATATTTTTGCAATTTTAAGTGAGTGGTGTGATATAGCAGAAAAACCTATAGTGATTTTGATTGACGAAGTAGATCAAGTCTCAAATAATCAGGTATTTCTTGATTTTTTAGCACAGCTTAGAGGATATTATTTAAATCGTACAGAGCGACCAACATTCCAATCTGTAATTCTTGCTGGAGTACATGACATTAGAAATTTTCGTCAGAAAATTCGTCCTGATGTAGAGTATAGATATAATAGTCCGTGGAATATTGCTTCACCTTTTAATGTCGATATGAGTTTTTCACCGCAGGATATTGCAGGAATGCTCGAAGAGTATGAAAGTGATTATCATACTGGAATGGATATTGAGAAAATATCACAGCTGATTTATGATTATACTTCGGGGTATCCGGTGTTAGTATTGAGCATCTGTAAATTTATGGATGACATGAGTGTATGGTCGGAATCAGAAGTTTCAGAAGCCGTAAAACTTATTTTGAAAGAGAATAATGCTTTGTTTGAATCACTAATTAATAAAATAGAGGATAATCACAATCTATATGATTATCTGTATCAGATTTTGATTGATGGCAGACGAATCTCATATAATCCTGATGATTCAGTGATTAAATTAGCTATGATGTATGGATTTGTGAAGGAAGAAAACGGAGCAGTAGTCATTGCGAATCGAATTTTTGAAACTCGTTTGTATAATGCAATTTTAACAGCTAAAGAAATGCAGAATACTTCTATTTTTAAGGCGGGAGAAACAGATAAACATCAATTCATATCTGGAAAACAGCTAAACGTTGAACTGATCCTTGAAAAATTTATTTTGCATTTTAATGAAATCTATGGTTCTCATCCTGACAAATTCAAAGAAGATGATGGCAGAAAATTGTTTC
>CANOIR010000059.1 GCA_947566125.1 uncultured Ruminococcus sp.
TACTACAGACACAACAACAACTACTACAACTACATCTGGTACTGGAACAACAACATCAGGCAGTGGCACAACAACAACTACAACCAGCATAACAACAACAACTACTACTAGCGGTGAAATAGTATGGAATGACCTTATTGGTGATACAAACCTTGACGGCAGAGTAGGTGTACAGGATATTATTTGCCTGAACAAGTATCTGCTTGGTCAGATTACACTTAACCCACAGGCTATGAGAAATGCAACTTGTAAGGACGATGGAAGCGTTAATATCAATGAAATCAACAGCGATGACCTTATGTCACTTATGAGATACCTCGTAGACTTTATTCCTTCACTTCCTGAAGCGTAATTAGCGTAGTTAAATAATTAAAGGCTGCACAGCAAAGTGAAAAATGCTGTGCAGCCTTTTTTCTTAGTTTTTAAGGTGAAATATAAAAGTTAGTACAATGTGCTTAAAAACAATATAAAAAAACTTAGTATTTTTTTTGCAATACCTATTTGCATTTTATTTAAAATATGGTATAATAAAGAAAATGGGTTTTTATGCCTGTTTACGTTGATCATAAGAAAGGAAGAAGCTTATTATGCGAATAAGACATAAGCCATGGGCTAAACCTGAACTGGAAGCTTGTCCATTTTATATATGCGATCCAAAGGAACAAAAAGGACATTGGAATGAAATCTTTTCAAAAAAGCAGCCTCTTCGACTTGAACTCGGTTGTGGTAAAGGCGGTTTTATATCTCAGGAAGCCTCTGTTCATCAGGAATATAATTACATAGCTATAGATATAAAGAATGAAATGCTCGTTCTTGCTAAACGTAAGCTTGAAGCTGCATATGCTGATAAAAATATTACTCTTGATAACATACGTTTATTTATCTGTAATTTAATGCTGTTTTCTGAATGTTTCTCCGGCAATGACAGGATAGATAGAATATATATAAATTTTTGCAATCCATGGCCACGTCCAAAGCATAATAAGAGAAGACTTACACATATAAGACAGCTCTCACAGTATAAGCAAGTGCTTGATGGTGAGATATGGTTTAAAACGGACGATGATCTTTTGTTTGAAGATTCGCTAAATTATTTTAAAGAATCAGGCTTTGAGGTTGTATTTAAAACATACGATCTTCATAAAGAAACAGGAATTGAAAGCTTTATGACTGAACATGAGAAAATGTTTGATGAAATGGGGAAAAATATTAAATTTCTTATTGCAAGACCGATTATAAATTCGTAAGAAAGGACTATCAAAGCATGGCATATAATGAAAGGAATTCAAAATCAAAGCATATTTCTATGGAAATAGTTGCAGATGGTATGCAGGCTAATGAAAATCCAGCTGCATGGTATAGGGGACTTGGTTGTATAACAGCTAATAATTCATCAAGATTATTGCTTGATTATAAATATGAGCATCCCAGAGAATATGAAGAAATGATGCGTTTGTTGTTTCAAAAGGACTATGGCGTTTGTTTACGTCATATTAAAATAGAACTTGGTTCAGATGTAAATTCTTCTTCAGGTACAGAACCTTCCACCAAACGTTCTATGGAAGAACCAGCCGATGTTACAAAAGGTGCAGGATTCCAATTTGCTGCTGATGCGAAAGCAATAAATCCGGATATTACTCTTGATCTTTTGCGTTGGGGTGAACCGGCTTGGGTAACACGTGCCTTTTCATTCAGCCAACAGCAAGGATTTGAGGCACGTTATTCATGGTATAGAGATACTCTTATTGAAGCTTATCGTGTATATGGTTTGAAATTTGATTTTATAAGTGCTGATTCTAATGAAACTGATACAGCTGATGAAACGTGGATTTTATATCTTAAGGGCAGACTTGATATGGAAAAGGATGCTCCATATGATTTTCAGAAGATCAAACTTGTTGCTTCAGATGAAGTAGGCACACGTAATATTGCAGCTCAGATGGTAGAGAATTTTAAACTTAGAAATGCTGTAGACGTTATAGGATTGCATTATAATACATATGGTGATTCTTATACAAATCTTTTAAATGAAGCGTATGGTAAAGAAATTTGGTATAGTGAAGGAATAGCTCCATGTAATCTTTCTCATCTTACAGTTCAAGCTGATGGCTGTGGTATTTCTGGAAAAGATGGTGCTATTGACGTTGCAAATCGTATAATAAACAGCTATTATAACGGCAAGATGTGTATGTATGAATTTTTGCCTGCTATTGCCGCGTATTATGATGGTTCATGCAATTCACCAAAGCATCTTATTTGTGCAAATGAACCATGGTCGGGAAATTACCGTTTGGACAGCGGTTTCTGGATGGCTATGCATTGGGGACGCTTTTCACCAAAGGGATGGATGTTTGTAAACGGTGCTTGTTATGGTGACGGCGAAGAAAATCATTATATTGCCAATACAAGCAATAATTTTATGACACTTGTGTCTCCTGACCGCAGTGAAATGACTATGCATTTTACAAATGAGGATACAGAACCACGTGTATATTCTGTCCTTGTAAAAGATATGGCGTTTGATAACAAAATACTTTCAACAGTAATTACTACAGGACCTAAGCCGGGGCAGAAATATGATGCAAATTGGTTCGTTCGTGGCAAGGCTATACGTCCGAGTCATCGTGCAGGTGAAACATATTTGATAAAAGTACCGCCGCAGTCTATTATGACAGTAACTACTCTTGATACTGAATGGGTGGCAGGTACAGAAACTTTCCAAAAAAATCCGCCTAAATCTGAAAGATTGGCACTTCCTTATGCAGATACTTTTCATTATAAACCAGAAGAATTGATGATACGTGGCTGTTCACCAAGATATACAACAGATCAAGGTGGTGCGTTTGAACTTGTACATTCAGATCAAGACGGCGATATAGTTTGCCAGCGTATTACTAAGAATAATATTCCTACAAACTGGCGTTTCAGAGGAACTCCAGAGCCAATAACATCTTTAGGTGATGACCGTTGGAGAAGTTACAGTGCTGAGATAGACGTTCGTCTTGACAATAAGAATCCTGATAATTATGTAGGTTTGGGAATAAGATACAATTCTGCCGTGAGCTGTGAACTGACATCACGCTGCGGTTATAGTGCGATTGTGTATGCAAACGGAACGTGGAAGCTTCTTGATATGGATTCTGTTGCAGCAGAAGGCAGACTTAAGCGTATTCCTGATATATATTGGCATAGACTTAAACTTCTTGTTTTAGGAGATTCTATTTTATTTTTTATTGACGGCAGTATGATCGCAAGTTATCGTCCGCAGTGTATGGTAAATTCCGGACGTGTAAGCTTGCTCAGTGCATATGAGATGAATACTTTTAAGAATCTTTCAGTTGAACCTATGCCTATTCTTCCGCTGTATGTTCGCCGTTGTGATTGTTTTGCAGAAGGAATATTTTATAATGAATATTGGGAAGTATGTACATCAGAAAAATATACATTTTATAATCGTACTTCTATGAAAGCATTGGAAAATGCGGCATTTTCCTGTAAGTTTACAGGCACAGGAATTTCTGTTATTGGTACTGCTAAGGACGCTATTTTTAATGTTGTTATTGATGATGAGGTTGTATACGATGAGTACTTTGTGTCTTATTGCGGTCCACGTCAAGCTTGTTTTGTAATAGAACAGTTATCTCCTGGTGAGCATACTATATATGTAAATATTATTAGTGGTGAGTTTAAGCTTGATGTTTTGGAAATCCCTGATAATCATGTAATGATGCCGGATATTCTTGTGGTAACACCGTCCGCACTTGCTGCCGCTGAAAAACGTGAAGAGGAACTTTATCAGAAACGACTTGCACAGCATCAGGCTGCATTAGAAGCTGCACGTACATTAGAGCAAGCTGTTGAATCTTTAGCAGACGAAGAATATGTTGTTGAAGAGGAAAGTATTACCGAAGAAAATAATGATGAAATAGCATCTGATGAAAATACAGAAACTGAAACAATACCGGAAGCAGAAAATGAGACTGTTGAAGAAACAGTAAAAGAAAATAATGATGAGGTTATTCCGGAATTTGAATCTCTGATAACTCCGGTGCTTAATGAAAAAGAAGCAGAAGCTATTGAACGTGAACAATCTAAATTAAATGAAAATGATTCATCATTTGCTGAATCAGGTGTTGATGCCGAAACAGTTACATCAAATGAAACAACGGCAGATGCGATATATAAAAGCATTACTCAGATCATGAGCAATGACAATTCAGCCGGTAAACCTATACCTTTGCCGCCTGAAAAAAATGAGCCGCTTAAGCCAGCAATCATTGAATCGGAAGATCCACCGTCATTTAGACCGGATTTTAATATTGATATAGATATTTAAGTTTTATAATAATATAAAACGAGCAAGTATAGTTGATGATTTACAACTGCTTGCTCGTTTTTAGTATTTTTATTAAAAAATATTATTCTTTAGGAATTATTATTGCTGCTGTTTTGTATATGCTTTCTTCTGGAACAATTCCTCTGACTGCTGAAAGAGGGTAGATATTTGAATGAGGACATATAATAGTTCCGGGATTCAGAACACTGTTGCAGCCGACTTCTACACAGTCGCCCAACATAGCTCCCATTTTTTTAAGACCTGTTTCAATGATGTTTTCTTCATTGTGAATAACAACAAGTGTCTTGTCGGATTTTATATTTGATGTTATAGAACCTGCACCCATGTGTGATTTATAACCAAGAATACTGTCACCAACATAGTTGTAGTGCGGTGTTTGAACATTATCAAAAAGTATTACATTTTTTAGTTCTACAGAATTTCCGACAACGCAGTTTTCTCCTACAAGTGCACTTCCTCTTATAAATGCACCATGACGCACTTCTGTATATGCACCTATAATACATGGTGCTCCAATGTATGCAGTAGGGAATATAGTGGCTTTTTTATGTATCCATATGTCTTGTGCAGGATTATCATATTCATCTGGTGAAAGTGTTTTGCCAAGTTCTATTATCATATCGCTTATTCCGGCAAGTGCTTCCCAAGGGTATGTGAATTTTTTCAAATAATCTGCGGCAATAGTATGTTCAAGTGAATACATAGCCGATATTGTAATATCTTTCATATAAAGCTCCTTATCATATGATATACCGATATTTTCGGTTTAAAATTTTTATTATATAATACCATATTTTTTCAAATTTGTCAAGTATATATGAACAAAGAAAAAATCACAGACAAATAAGCCTGTGACCTTTTCTTTTTTGTGAAAGGGAAAAATCTATGAAAATATGATAAAGTCGTGTAATGATTAGTCAAGATGCCAAATATCTCTATTATATTCAGCAATAGTTCTGTCTGAAGAGAAATAACCTGCTTGACTAATGTTTATGAGCATTTTTCTAGCCCATGTTAATCTGTCTTCATAGTCTTTGAATGCCATATCTTTCTTTTCAATATAGTCATCAAAATCAGGGAAGGTCATAAACCAGTCTTTGTTTATGAGTTCTTTCTGTAATCTTGTTAAATGTTCTTCACTTCCGACTTCAAGAAGCTTTTCACTTGTGATGAAATCAACAGCAGCTTTGATGTCTTCATTTTCTTCATAATAAGAAGAAGCATCATAGCTTGAATCAGCGTAACGTTTTACAACAGTTTCACTTGAATCGCCAAAGATATAGATATTATCATCACCAACAAGATCGTGAATTTCAACATTTGCACCATCTTCAGTACCAAGTGTAACAGCACCATTCAGCATAAACTTCATATTGCCTGTACCAGATGCTTCTTTTGAAGCAAGTGAAATCTGTTCAGATATATCACAAGCTGGAATAAGATGTTCTGCATTTGTGACATTATAGTTTTCGATCATAACAACCTTTAAATAAGGGCTTACTTCCGGATCATTATTTATAATTTCCTGTAAGCAAAGTATGAGGTGAATAATATCTTGAGCGATTATATAAGCCGGAGCAGCCTTTGCACCAAAGATCGCTGTAATAGGAGTAGATGGCTTTTTACCAGCCTTTATTTCAAGATATTTGTGAATAATATATAATGCATTAAGCTGTTGACGCTTATATTCATGGAGTCTTTTTATTTGAATATCAAATATAGAATCATAACTTATATCAAGATTCTGAGTACGCTTAAGATACTCGCAAAGATCTTTTTTGCAGTTAAGCTTAATATCAAGTAATTTCTTAAGAACCTTTTCATCGTCAGCAAATTCAGCTAATTTTTTAAGTTCATCTGCATTTCTTTTAAATTCGTTACCTATAAGTGATGTGATAAATTTTGTAAGTTCAGGATTGCAGTGAAGCAGCCATCTGCGGAATGTTATACCATTTGTTTTGTTGTTGAATTTATCAGGATAGATCTTATAAAAATCAGACAGTTCAGTTTCCTTAAGAATATCTGTATGAAGTGAAGCAACACCATTTACGCTGTATGAATAGTGAATGCATATATGAGCCATATGAACACGGTCATCTTTATCGATTATAGCAAGTTTTTCATTGTCAAACTTTCTGCGTACCTTGTCATCAAGTATTTCAATAATAGGAACGAGCTGTGGAACTGCTTTATTTAAATATGATATAGGCCATTTTTCAAGAGCTTCCGCAAGTATAGTATGATTAGTATAAGCGCAAGTACGACTGACAATATTAATAGCGTCATCCAGTTCTATACCACGTTCACAAAGCAGTCTTATAAGTTCAGGAATAACCATTGTAGGGTGAGTATCATTTATTTGAATAGCTGCATAATCCGGCAGGTCATACAAGTTTGAACCATTTGCAATGCATTCTTCAAGAATAAGCTGAGCACCACTGCTTACCATAAAATACTGCTGATAAACACGAAGCAGTCTTCCGGCATCGTCACTATCATCAGGGTAAAGGAAAAGCGTAAGGTTTTTCTCAATATCTTCTTTATCAAAACTAATTCCGTCTTCTACTATTGATTCATCAACTGTTTCAATATCGAACAGGTGAAGTTTATTTGTGCAATTATCATAGCCTGTAACGTCAATATCATACATTCTTGATTTTACACTCATGCCACGGAAGTTGATTGTATAAGTCTTATCTGTTTTTGTAAGCCAGCTTTTTTCTTCTATCCATGGATTAGGTTCTTCTGTTTGCAAATTATCTTTAAACTTCTGCTTAAAAAGACCATAGTGATAGTTGATGCCGATGCCTGAGCCATTAAGACCAAGAGTAGCGATGGAATCAAGGAAGCAAGCAGCCAGTCTGCCAAGTCCGCCATTTCCAAGGGACGGCTCTGGTTCTACTTCTTCGATTTCACATATATCCTTGCCGTTTTCAGCAAGTATTGTCTTTATCTCATCATAAATGCCAAGATTTATAAGGTTATTTGAAAGCAGCTTACCAATTAAAAATTCAGCTGAAATATAATATATTTTCTTTTTATCATTATTGGAAACCTTTTTTGCAGCCTCACTTTTTACTATTTCTAAAAGGCTGTAATATATTTCCTCATTTGAACAGTCTTTAATAGATTTCCCATATTTATCATTCAATACGTTCTGTAAATTCATAATAATAATCCTTTCATCAAACTGATAGTATTATTATATCTATTTTTGCGAAATAATTCTAGCAGAATACGTTCTTTTATTTGCACAATACTATCATTTTTCAAATAATTTAAGAAAAATTACCTGAAAATAGTAATATGAATAATTTATAATAATATTTAATAAAAAATACAAGGAGCAGCTAAGATGAATTTCCTGCAATATGAAACTTATTATGAAAACAAGTCACACACTATGCCTAATTTTCCATATAATACTTATTTATGTTCAATTCCTCTTGATTTTCCAAAGGTTGAAATGCATTGGCATAGTGAAGCAGAACTTATTGTTGTAAAAAAAGGAAGAGGTATAATTGAGGTAGACCTTAAATCATATGATGTAGAAGAAGGCAATATGCTTTTGATATTGCCTGGTCAGCTTCATTCTATAAAGCAGAAAGAAAATTGTATTATGGAGTATGAAAATATTATTTTTGAACCATCGTTTTTAGGTGTAAATGACGGCGACTTGTGCGGTGAACTTTTGATGCCATTGTTTCAAGGAAAATTATCTCATAGTGTTAAAATTGACGAGAGCCTTTCTTATTATGAAAATGTTTCAAAATGCATAGAGAGAATAGATAAACTTTGCAGTGAAAAGGCATATGGTTATCAATTAGGCGTAAAAGGAAACTTGTTTTTGTTTTTTTGTAATATTATTCAAAGTCATACCGAAGCTGCACCGGATGTTCAAAACGGACGCTCTATTGAAAAAATAAAGTTGATTCTTTCGTATATAAGTGAAAATTATATGCATAAAATTACTACAAGTGAAGCAGCAGCAGCGTGTTATTATAGCGATTCACATTTTATGAGATTTTTTAAGGCTGCAATGGGAGAAAGTTTTATTCAATATCTTAATAATTATCGCTTAAGAATAGCGGTACAGCTGCTTTTATCTACGAATGAAAGTATTATAGATATTGCAGAAAAAACCGGATTTGAAAATCTTTCATACTTTAATCGTTGCTTTAAAAAACGTTTTGGAAAAACACCTGGTCAATATAGAAATGAAGCAAGGTAGGGATTTTGCTGTATTTTTATTTAGTTATTATATTTTTTTCTAAGTGCGGAAATAGCACGCTTTTCCAGTCTGGAAACATATGATCTGGAAATACCCATCTTATGTGCAATTTCACGCTGAGTCAAAGGAGTAGTTCCATATAATCCATATCTTGCAATGAGTATTTCTTTTTCACGTGGCTCAGAAAGTTCTTCAACATAGCTATAAAGCTGTCTGGTTTGCATTCTATTATCCACAATATCATCAAGATTGTTGCCGTCATCGATCACATCAGAAAGTGTAAGTTGATTGCCGTCCTTGTCGGTATCTAATGCATCACCCATATATACAGTATCAGCCAGTTTCTTTTGTGTACGAAAGCTCATTAAAATTTCATTTTCAATGCAGCGGCTCGCATAGGTGGCAAATTTTATTCCTTTATCAGGATTAAATGTAGAAACTGCTTTGATAAGTCCCACAGTTCCTATTGATATCAAATCTTCCTGATCGCAAGCCGCAGCGTAGTATTTTTTGATAATGTGTGCAACAAGACGCATATTGTGAAGGATGAGTTTGTTTTTTGCCTCTTTATCGCCATCAGCCATAAGTTGGAAATATCTTTTTTCATCTTCGGCAGAAAGCGGTTTTTTAAATTTACCTGTTTCTTCAACGTGTAGAAAACATAGAAAAATATGCTGCAAAAATTCTATAAACACATTTTATCACCTCTTTAGAATTTATGCAAAAGTAAAGATGTCCTATGCGGATTTGGTAATTAAATTTATTTATTATTAGTTGACCTAAAAATCTTTTTATGTTATAATACATGAAAATGAATACAGTAATATTAGAACCTGTCCACATAGGAAATTTCGCACGTCTTTTCGGTAAATTTTGCCG
>CANOIR010000060.1 GCA_947566125.1 uncultured Ruminococcus sp.
TTCGCTGCCTTTAGTTAAAGTGCAGCTTGCTACTTTATGCCACGGAGCAGTGGCAATTGTCGAACTGTCATCATAAGCGTAACAACCTTTTATAGGAATGGTTATATCTTTGCTTCCATCAAATTCAACATCGTTGATCTGCCTTGCTGTCTGAAGCTTTGTTGCAGTTGGTGCATTAGCATTTTGCAAATTCGAAACGGCTCTTACTGTTTCACAAAGACTTACATTATTCCCATCAGAATCAGTAGCTGTAATATCTCCTGCCGCCCAAAGATTGCCGTCCCAGTCAAGTGTTAGACCGTTGGAGTGATCTCCAAACGATGCGCCATTACCAACGATCATAACGTATTTATTATTCTCATCTGGGATATTTGATCTTCCCAAAACAATTGAACTTTCACTTGCAGCGGTCACAGTTGTACCTAATGCCATAGCATACTTAGCTGTTGCTTGTGCACCACAACCAGCAGCAAAAGATGATTGCTTGGAAGCCATTGAATCACATCCCATAGCTATTGACATAAGTCCACTGGCAACTACTTGATAACCAATAGCCTTTGAATATGGTGATTTTGCCAGTGCTCTGTATCCAATCGCTGTAGAATATATCGCCGATGCTTCATTCCGTTCATAATCGCCAAAAATTTCACCACAGATTTCTCCATTTTCATTTTTCCAAAACCTGCCTACGCCTGTATTATTTGCTAGTTTAATTTCAGTGCTTATTCTGTTTTCAAAATAATCTTTTTGTACACAAGAATTAAATTCAGCCGCAAGTCTTTGTCCCAGAGTATTGTACGTATAGGCAGAAAAAACACCTTTTCTTGCATTTTTTATTTCATCAATCATGTTTATGCCTTCCGGCAATTCTCCTGCTATATCTCTCATTTCTTCAAGGATTTTATGCATCTGATCCAGATTTTCATCCATTACATCAGGTAATGGAACATTGCTACCCATAACAGCCTCTTTGACGTATATAGGTGGCATCTTAAATTTGATTATCAACTCATCGTTTTTTACGCCAATGAGTTCCAATCTTAACATACCTGCAATAGCAGTTGCAGTATCGGGTACTATCCATATAAGATTGATGTTGCCTTCAACTACTAATTTTGAAAGAACTGTTTCAGTCATACTTCCCTCAGATGCTACAGTACGCATGGTAAATGAACAACCTGAAATATCAACGTCATTATTTCCAGCACCTATAACAACCTGAATCATATCTGCATTTTTCTCTCCCTGTGTAAGCAGATATTTGATCTCCTTTGTGTCAATAAATTTTCCTTCTGCTGTAAGTTTTATCATTAAATCACTCCTGATTAAAAATGTAAAGGCAAAACCGAAAATAAAACAGTTTTTTACTGCCCTTCATAAATAATCCCGTCTTAAAAAAACTTGAACTTTTTTCTTCAAGTTTAATATAAAATTTACACTTAAATCAAAAAACATTTAAATTACAGCTTATAGGTAAACTTTTAATTAAAAAAGCAAGCAGCTGATTTTACTCAACCGCTTGCTTATGTTTGTTTTTTAATTTTTAAAGTGTTTGCTTAAGTGCATTTGCAAGTTGGTCAGGACATGATGTATTCTTCATGCCGCAATGAATATTTTCAAGCTTTGATATAGCTTCTTCAATATCCATTCCCTTTACAAGAGCAGATATGCCTTTTAAATTGCCATTACATCCGCCGGTAAATTTAACATCAATGATTTTTCCACCCTCTGTTTCAATATCGATCTGCCTTGAGCAAACACCCTTTGGTGTGAAATTGTACTTCATAATACATCCTCCTTAAATTTTTTATATCATGATGATTATCATAATATTTTTTTGCCTTTAAATTTATACTATTATTATAAGCTGCTGCAGCTGCTGTAAGAAATGCAGCTGACTGCACAAGCTTTTGTGCATTACCAGAAATAAGAATCCTCCTTTGAGAAAAAGCCGAATAAAATATGATCTTATTTGTCTTGCTTCATAAATGCATTTAAAAACGGATCTGTTTCAAGAACGTCTTTTGCTTCAAATGAATCATTTTCATAGAAACTTCCATCATCATTAAAATGATAATAGATATGTTTATCATTTTTATAAATTATATTTTTAAGCTCCGGTAAAATATCAACAGCTTCATCAAGTGTAACAATACGAAAACACTCCATACGGTCAAGTACATGATCATCCTCATCACCATAGAATAAACGAAGACCGCTGTCCTTATCATCATAACAATCAACTGAAAATTGTACCGTACCTATATGCTTTGCGTTGTAAGCACGCTTTGTTATTATTGCCATTTTATTTTCCATTTTAATTTCTCCTTTACTTTATACCTATGCGTTTAAAATATTCATAAACTCTTCGCCTGTAATAGTTTCGTTTTCATAAAGATACTTGGCTATTTCATGCAGCTTAGGAAGATTAGACTCAAGCAGTTCTTTAGCCTTATCATACTGCTTACCTACCAGTGCAACGACCTTTTCATCAATTTTTGTCAAGGTTTCATTTGAGCAAGCAAGACTTGAATCTCCACCTAAATATTGATTTCCAACTGATTCCATAGCGACCATTCCAAATTCATCATTCATACCATAACGGCTTATCATAGCTCTTGCAAGCTTTGTAGCCTGTTCAATATCATTGGATGCACCGGTTGAAATTTCATTAAATATCAATTCTTCGGCTGCTCTTCCACCTGTAAATGTGGAGATCTTATTTTCAAGCTCAGTTTTTGTCATCAGGAAATGTTCGCCTTCTTCAACCTGCATTGTATAACCCAAAGCACCTGATGTACGTGGAATAATAGTTATTTTTTGTACCGGAGCAGAATGAGTTTGTAAAGCAGCAACAAGTGCGTGACCAACTTCATGGTAAGCAACAGTGAGTTTTTCTTTGTTTGAAAGAACACGGTTTTTCTTCTGATAACCGGCAATTACTACTTCAACACTTTCGATCATATCTTCCTGAGTAGCTGATTTTCTGCCCATACGAACTGCTCTAAGAGCTGCTTCATTTATAATATTGGCAAGCTCTGCACCGGACGCACCAGCTGCCGTTCTTGCAATAGCCGGAAAGTCTACATTTGGAGAAATCTTTATTTTCTTTGCATGAACTTTAAGAATATCTATACGTCCCTGTAAATCAGGAAGTTCAACAGGAATACGTCTATCAAAACGTCCCGGTCTTAAAAGTGCAGGGTCAAGTGATTCAGGTCTGTTTGTAGCTGCAAGAATAACAACACCCTTTGAACCATCGAAACCATCCATTTCGGTAAGCAGCTGATTTAATGTCTGCTCACGTTCATCATTACCGCCCATTGCTCCGCTGTCACGTTTTTTACCTATAGCATCAATTTCATCAATAAAAACAATACACGGTGCTTTATCATTAGCTTGTTTAAAAAGATCACGAACCTTAGCAGCACCCATACCAACAAACATCTCAACAAATTCAGAACCTGAAATTGAGAAGAAAGGAACATCTGCTTCACCTGCTACAGCTTTTGCAAGAAGTGTTTTACCTGTACCCGGAGGTCCTACTAAAAGTGCACCTTTAGGCATAGAAGCACCTATTTCCTTATATTTTGCCGGATTATGCAAAAAATCAACAATTTCCATCAAAAGCTCTTTAGCTTCTTCTTCACCGGCAACATCTTTGAATTTGATACCGGCAGTTGATTTTACATAAACCTTTGCATTGCTTTTGCCCATGCCGAATGTCATTGAGTTTCCGCCGATCTTACCTTTCATCTTGCGTGTCATAAACTTAAATAAAAGTATTATCAAAACAAGCGGTAAAACATAACTTACAAGAATATAAGCAAGCGGAGATGTTCCTGTGTTTATTTCTGTTTTAAATTCAGCACCCGATTTATATAATCTGTCCACAAGCCATGGATCTTCCATTATACCAGTCTTAAAATATTCAGTTTCATCTTTATTTGTGAATGTAATTTTACTGGAATCAATATTTACAGAACCGATTTTTTGATCTTCTGCCATCTCCATAAGAGTATCATAACCTACTTCGGTAACAGGCTTTTGCAGAAAATTCGGAAACACAAACAAATTGAGTATAATGAATACAATAATAGCAATCACCCAATACCATATGTAAGGTTTCTTATTAGGTTTCATTTCTTCCATTTTTATTCTCCTATAATTTAAATTTATTATAAAGCAATATGCAGAGTTTGCACTACTCCTTTACAATTATAATTATAATATAAAGCAAGAAAAAAAGCAATGAAAATCCTAAAAAAGTCATATTAGTTAAATGAAAATTGTGTGATAGAAATTTGCAATACAAGAGCTTATATTCTCAAGCGGATCATAAAACACTCCGAGATTAGGCGGATTTTTTGTAAAATAGAAAAAACATATAGAAATACCGCAAAATATTGCCAATCCCCAAAGGCTGCCTTCTTTTGAAAGTTTTTTCAATAAAGCGCACAAAATACAGCTGTCCAAAGCAGCACATAAATAAAACAGCATAATATTTACAACCGATATGTCTCTTCCAATAATACCACTGTAAATATAATAAATCGATGTTTGCAGCACCATTGCAGACAATATTGCAAATGAACAACAGGTCAAAAATGCAGGATATTCTCTTCTGAAAAATGGATAAAGAAGTAAAGACAAAACAGTTGCCGGAAAGAACAAAAGCTTCATATGCTCCCATATGCTTTCATTTACAGGAGAAAACAATCCAACAAATGAATTTTTTTCTGACCATTCAAAAGCAAAATGAAGCAAAGTACCTATAATAGATACCCATAAAAAATTGATAAGCCAGAAAAATCTGCACTTTGACATAACGCATCACCTCAAAAAAGTATATGCAAAATGCCTTTTTTTATGACATATTAAAACTTGTTCTTATAATTCAACCAGCATTTTCTTCCGCTTCATCAAGCGACTTGTAACCATAGGCATGAACTGTTTCTTCCATAATCATATAAGCAAGATTTTTTCCGCTTTTATAAAGCTCAACTATCCATCTGCCGTACAAATAAAGCATATCGGAAGAATATGTTGTAAGCTCTCCTCTAAGATATGTTTCATATGAAGTCGAAAAAACTGTATCATCTTTAGTATGTATCGTCCTTGCGTCAGATGCAAGAACAGGATAATTTTCAGCAAATTTTTCCATCCACGTAACTTGAATGCTTACTATTGCTTCACGCATTTTTATAAATTCATCGGAAATTTCAGGCAGTTCTTTTTTTAACTCATCATATTTTTCAGGATCAGTACTTTCCATCATACGTGCATATTTTTCCATTATAAGATTTCTTCCATTTTTATATGCATTTTCAAATTCATCTGTCCATTTTTCCAAAATCTCTGTCTGCCATGTACGATATTGACTGCTACGCATTATTGAAAATGTTTCCCAATTGTCCTGGCATGACGCTCTGCCGCCTATATTCTGAACCTTATCAAACGCCTGCCATTCAAGCTCTACAATACGCTTTTCAAGACGTTCGTGCTTTTCAATTTCAAAAGCCTTTTTTGCAAGAACTTCTGCCGTATCATTAAGATATACATTATCCTCCATATTTTCTATAGACATCTCCTTTGATATTTTTTCTGCAATTTCATAACATATTTCCTGAATCAAAACACACGCTTTATCTTCATTCTCATTAAATTCACTTGTCATAACCGCCTGACAAGTAAGCAGAGCCTTTATTTTATCTGCATATTCTTTAAATCCATCAAGACTTTCTGTACTTCTGAAAATCCATTTTTCATATGGTGCATAAACATTATTTAGTAAATGAGCGGCACGCATAGCGGATAAACAAAACTTTGATAAGTAAATCTGCGCAGATGCAAAATCTCCACGTTTTCTCATACGAATATAATTATACTGACCGCCCTGTGCCATCAATGCAGTCTGCTGAGCAAGCCGTCTTAGCTTTACAGGTTTAGGGTAATTATTACTAAGCTTACTGCGATACGATTTCATTTTGCCACCATAAGGCTCAAACATCATTCCACTGCATACAGCTGCAAGCATAGATTCATCAACGCTAAGCCACTCTTCTTCTGTATCAGGTATTCTTCTCATCCCCAAAAGACGCTCAAAGAAATCACCTATTCTGCATACTCCAATTCTGCCTTTAGCATTTTTAGTTTCAATTCTTCTTATTCCACAATAAACCTTAGGCAGCAACTCATAAGCTTTTCTAAGCTTTTCCACAATTTTATCAGACATATCATCAGGCACCCATATACAAAATCCTGCACCAAAATCATGATCACGTGAAAATTCATCATCATATCCCAAACATTCAGAACCCTCACCTGCAAGTCCAATAGAAATCTCAGGCAAAATAAAAGAAAAATTCTTTTTAAGCATCGGTTCGCCAAAAGCATAAAAGAACTTTTGTGACAACTCAAGTCCGCTTAATTCACAGCGTGACTTTCCAAGCTTGTTGTATGCTCTCTCTAAATTTTCGGTAACTATTGAATAAAAATTATTTTCACCCATATGAAGTTCTATTTCCGAAAGTGCCTTTTCATAATAATCAACTGCTTTTTGATATTCAGATAGATTATAATATGCATCACCAAATCCCGCAAGAACAGCACTATAATGAAAATCAGACGGTGACCGTCCAGCAAGTATTTCATCAGCTTCACTCAACAAATCCATTGCCTTTTCAATATCACCAATATGTATCAAAGATACCGCAAGATTAGTGCATGAAATTGCAATGCGTGTTTCATCATTTTTACTGCGTACTATCTCAAGTGCATCTTCAAGACTATCACAAGCATTTTTCCACTGCTTAGTTTCCTGATACAATAATGCAATATTATTATAAAAGCTTGCAATCAAATCATCATCTTCAGGCAGGAGTTCAGAATAGATAGCCTTAACAATATCATAAGTCTTGAATGCATCATCATAATCTCCAGCAGCTCTATAGGCATTTGCACAATTAAGCAAAGTAGTTGCATAGGATAAACTTTTAGTATCCCCTGAATTTTCAAAAAGCTTTCTTGCTCTTTTTGCTGATGCAAGCGACTCGGGAAATCTACCGCAATCACGATAAAAGCCTATCTGTTCATTGAGAAAATATTTCTCTGTTTCCATGTCATTTATATTATGTGACTCTTCAATAACTTCAGATAAAAGTTTTTCAGCAGCATCAAGGTCACATTCTCTAAGAAGCTCGTCAAGCATAGATATAGTTTCTTTAATATTCATATTAAAACCAACTCCGATTATATTATTTAATTCTTTTTTATACTATCATATTTGATCAAAAAAATCAATACTTTGAGTTTTTGGCAAATATAAACAATTTCACAGCTATTTTTTATTAAATTATACAAAAACGAAAAAAATGTAAAAAAATGCAACATTATAGGTCCCTGAATTGTATAATAATTGGATATATTTTTTTAAAACAAACTCTCTGTAACTGCATATTATACTAAAGCAGCACGAAAAAACAATTTGCAAAACAGACGGTGCTTTATAAGTAAAAAAGCTTTAAAAAGATAATATTAGCAATTCTGCACGGTTGCCAGAATGAAAAAAATATGATATAATATTTGAGAATGGAAAAAATAAAATAAGATACACAAACGGGCATAAAATAACGAGATAAGCGAATTTTTAAAGGAGGAATTCGGAACTTGCCATGTGTCTTGCTATTATTAGATATTATGGTTACTTACTGGTTTCCTAAACGATTTTTAGGGATTCTTCATGAAAATTCATTTTGTGTATAATTATCTTTTTAATTCGTAAATTCTAAAAAATCAAGTTTTTAAGAAAGGGTAAATTTTTATGAATTTAAAAACCACATTTTTCCTGATTCAGCTTTTGCTGTTTCTAATGCTTTCAATTTTTACTTTTGCTTGTACAAAACGTTCAAACAAAAGCTCTTGTGATGTATGGGCTAAACTAACAGCTAACCCAGCCAAGTTTATTTGTTTCTCAGGCATTTTTATTGTTTTTTCGATAGTACTTTTAATATTAGACATAGCAAACGTCCTTCCTATAAGCGGCTATCGATTTTTATCAATTGGCATTATAGTTATGTTATGCCTTTCATTCGCTGCATATTTTTACAAGCTTAAAAAGCCTGACAAGCCTTTGTTTTCTTTTTTACTTCGTGCTGTTACTGTAAGTTTATTTTTGGAACTTTTCATTTTCAATTTCAACTCTGCACATCTGCTTATGGGTGATTATCCGGAAAAGCAACTGGATTTTTCTTCATGTATATCAGAAAACATGCAGCTTGAAAACAACAGTGGTCAAATTAAACTACAAAATGGAGACTGCAGTTTAGAGTGGACTGATTTAGATATACCAATCGGCACACTCTCTATTTCAGGCAGTTCTGATAAAAAAAGTTCTGCAAACTTTTCTATAAGCATTAAAGATGAAACATATGCAGCTAAATATAGAGATAATGTTGCATCTGCTCAAGTAATTGGAAATCATTCTCGCAGTGAAACTATACCTTGCAATTTTTCAGGAAAAGTTTCAGATCTAAAAATATCATTTCATGCTGATGAAAATGAAACTATCACTATCAACGCTATTGCCGTTAATAAGCCTATAATGCTGCATTTCTCAATTGTTCGATTTCTTATTATGCTGCTTGGCAGTTTGATTGTGTATATTTTAAAATCACCTCAACATCTTTATCAACCGTATGAAAAAAGACGCAATGCCGTTAAGATCATAGCATGGACTTTTACAATAGTACTTGTATTTGTTTCCCTGTTTATAACTAATATGGGTCGTTATCAAAATACAGACCACAGTCTTAAAGCGGATTTCTCCATGACAAACGGAAATCAGATCACAAAAGAATTAGTAGATGCTTTTGAAAATGGCAGAGTAGATTTAGACATTCCAGTGAATGAAAATCTATTAGCACTGGACAACCCATATGATGATAGCCAACGCAGCGATATAGGAGGTTATCCTTGGGATCACCTATTGTTTAATGGAAAACACTATTCATACTATGGAATCGCACCGGTTCTTACGCTGTTTTTGCCTTATCATAAACTTACAGGATATTATTTTCCATCAAGCTGGGCGATTTGGCTGTTTGGCATTATTGGAATTATATTCCTTACGAAATTCTATTTATGTTTTGTAAATAAATTTTTCAAAAAGGTACACGCTTCTATCATTACCGTTGGTCTATGGATAATTCAACTTTCTTCCGGTATTTTCCTATGTTATTTCCATGATAATTTCTATGAAATTGCACAATCC
>CANOIR010000061.1 GCA_947566125.1 uncultured Ruminococcus sp.
AGCACCGCATAATTATCACAGATATATTTTCATAGACGACGGCGAAATAAAACATAAACAGCGAATCGATGGTGAACTTCACTGCGTGCGTCCCATTGTTTGCGAAAAGCTTCCGGTATACATACGCAACAGCCGTGAATATACTCTTATAAATAATGAGCAATTCGGTTATACCGTGCAAATGGAAGTAGGAGCACTTTTAGTTGGCAGAATATGCAATCATAACAAAACCGGACAAGTTAAAAGATATGACGAAAAAGGATACTTTGAATTTGGCGGTTCCACCATCATAATGCTTTTTGAAAAAGATAAAGTACAGATAAAAAGGAGCATAATAGAAAATACAGCTCTTGGAAAAGAAACAATAATTCATGTTGGCGACAAAATCGGGTGTAAAAAGTAGCATATAATAAAATGCTGCTGCAAGACTTAAAAATTCTTGCAGCAGCATTTTTATATTTTTTGGATATTATTTTATTTTATAGTACGGAATCTCTGCCATGCTTCATAGCTTTCACCCGGTGCTACTTCGCAATAACCAGTCTGCTCTCTTGGCATATCAAGATTTGGTGCATCTATCATAGCTGTCATAGGTTCTGGACAGAAATATCCATTAAAGCCCTTGTCATTCCACATTATCCAGAAATTGTATTCAGGTGATACTTCATATGCAATACCCTTGCTCTTTACAATATCCATCATAGTTATACCGTGAAATGCCTTGCCTTCAAGTTCAAGAGAAGCTGCTGAATACATATCATTATCAACATTTACCAAAACAGGACATTTTGTACCATTCTTATATTCCATATCATAATCATCAAGCGGAAGAATTTCTCCAGTAGGAAGGCAGCGTTCATTCAAGATCCACTTCTCACAAATTGGCAGCTTAACTCTTATATCTTCCTGATTTCCGCCGTCAACAAACGGACTATTGATAGCAGTATGTGTTGCCAAGGACATAGGCATCATCACAGCTGAAAGATTGGTGAATTTAACTCTATGCTCCAGACCATTTTCAGAAAGAGTAAAGCAAAATTCTGCCTTGAATTTTATCGGCAAATACTTATACATTTCATCATTTTCATCAAATATATATTCAGTCTTTGCCCATGCCTTTTCATCATTCGCACAAAGCTCTGTAAGACGATGAGAACGCTTTTGCAGTATAAAATGAATATGATTATTATAAGGTGCATTTTCATTTATAGGAAGATGATATACAGCGTCAGATGTTCTCAAAACACCGTCAGCCAGTCTATTTGGAAGATAGAGATTAGGCAAACCCCATACTTCAGTACTTCCCCTTATTATTTCCGGTGTTACCTCGGCAGTATGACGGAAAAATTCAATTCCATTCACATCATCATGCAGGCGAATAACATTTGAGCCTATCTCGTTAGCGATCATTGCAGTATATCCGCCTGCCTTAAGCTCTGCTACAGGCATACCTTTCCAATTTACAACAGACGCATTATTCATTTTATATTCCTCCGTCATTTAATTTTTTTAATAAGCCTTACCCCAATAAACCATGCACTTAGCAGGTTTGCCACAGCAGACACATTTTCCATTTGTTTCTCCTTGTCCAAGAGGAATGCAGCGTGAACCAACGCCTGTTTTTTCCTTGACCTCATCTTCACAAGCTTCATCTCCGCACCACAAAGCACGTACAAAGCCATCGCCCTTTTCCTCAAGAACCTTTACAATATCGCCCATAGTATCGCAGTCATATGTATGCTCTTCACGATTTTTAAGAGCCTTTTCATACATACCGTCACGAACCTCGATAAGTTTCTTTTCAACAGCATCTACAAGTTCATCAATAGAAACAGCTGTCTTTTCACCATTATAACGTGTTGCCAGAATACATTGACCATTTTCAATATCCTTAGGTCCAATTTCAACACGAATAGGAACACCCTTCATTTCATATTCAGCAAACTTCCAGCCCGGTGAATTATCAGAATCGTCCATCTTTACACGAATGCCAGCAGATTTAAGTGCTGCAAAAAGCTCTGATGCCTTTTCAAGAACGCCTTCCTTATGCTGAGCAATAGGTACAATAACAACCTGAATAGGTGCAATTGCCGGAGGCAGAACAAGTCCGTTGTCATCGCCGTGAGTCATTATAATTGCACCGATAAGACGTGTAGTAACTCCCCAGCTGGTCTGATGAGGATATTTAAGAGTATTATCCTTATCTGTAAACTGAATATCAAAAGCACGTGCAAATCCATCACCAAAATAATGAGATGTTCCAGCCTGCAAAGCCTTTCCATCGTGCATAAGAGCTTCGATCGCATAAGTTGCCTCAGCTCCTGCAAACTTATCACTATCCGTCTTTTTGCCCTGTATTACAGGCATAGCCAATATATTTTGACAAAAATCAGTATATACATTCAGCATACGCTCTGTTTCTTCAATAGCCTCTTCAGCAGTAGCGTGAATTGTATGACCTTCCTGCCAAAGAAATTCACGTGAACGCAGGAATGGACGTGTAGTCTTTTCCCAGCGAACAACACTTACCCACTGATTATAAAGTTTAGGCAGATCACGATAGCTATGTACAATATTAGAATAATGCTCACAGAAAAGCGTTTCAGAAGTTGGGCGAACGCAAAGTCTGTCTTCAAGCTTTTCAGAACCTCCGTGAGTTACCCAAGCGACTTCCGGGGCAAATCCCTCCACATGATCTTTTTCCTTTTGAAGCAAACTTTCAGGAATGAACATTGGCATACAAACATTTTCATGACCTGTATCCTTGAACATGCCATCAAGTATCTTCTGGATATTCTCCCAAATAGCGTAAGCATACGGGCGAATGACCATACATCCCTTAACACTTGTATATTCAATAAGCTCTGCTTTTTTTACTATGTCTGTATACCACTGTGCAAAATCTTCATTCATGGAAGTAATTGCAGCGACCATTTTTTTATTATTTTTTGCCATTTAACATTCCTCCTAACAAAATCATATCTTATACTGCTTTAGTGTATCATATTTTTCACAAAAAAGCAAGCTTATTTTATAAATTATTGCAGACATATCGAATTTTATTTTATATTATGCTGACAGCACCATATTTTTACTAATTAAAAGCTAATCGCAAGCCGGCTCTTGTGCGCTTTCACCTATATAATCCTATAATTGTATAAAAAAATGCATTTTCTTACAAATCGAAAAAAATATCGAAAAAGGTGTTGACATCTGAACATATCTGTGGTATACTAATATAGTCGCAGGGGACAAGAGTTCAAACGACATAATCAATATGGCGGCATAGCTCAGTTGGCTAGAGTACTCGGTTCATACCCGATTGGTCGTTGGTTCGAATCCTACTGCCGCTACCATAACGGCCCGTTGGTCAAGAGGTTAAGACACCGCCCTTTCACGGCGGAATCATGGGTTCAATTCCCGTACGGGTCACCAAATAAGGAACAATGTGTATGCATTGTTCCTTATTTTTTTGCATTCCTTTTTATAAAAAATAATTTTTCTCAAAAAAACACTTGACAAGCATGTATATACATGATATACTGTGTATATCGAGTATACACGATATATTGTTTCTGAAAGGAGTTGTGTGATGAATATAATAATTAGCCCAACAAGTGAAAAGCCAATGTATGAACAAATAAAAGATGGTATACGCAAGTCTATATATGACGGTGAATTCCAAGACGGTGATATGCTGCCAAGCGTACGTCAGCTTGCCAAGGATTTGAATGTAAGTGCAATTACTACCAAAAGAGCATATATTGACCTTGAACATGAAGGATTTGTATATACAGTTTCAGGAAAAGGCACATTTGTAAGACTTGATAAACTATCACAGCTTCAGGACAGCAGAATTTTTGAAGCTATGAAAAAACTCAAAATCTGCACAGAAGACTGCAAAAAGGCAGGAGTAAATATTAAAGAAGCTATAGAAATTGTAGAAGACGTCTATAGCTATGAGGGAAAGGAACTATAAAAATGATTGCTACTAATTACGCTTTGGAAGTAGAGAATGTTTCAAAGAATTATGCTGACTTTAGCCTTGACAATATATCATTCCACATTGAAAAAGGCATGGTAATGGGTTTGGTTGGCGAAAATGGTGCAGGTAAGACTACTATAATAAAGCTTATTCTGAACGCCATGGACAGAACAAGCGGTAAAATAAATATTTTTGGCATGGATAATATAGATGAAGAAATCGAAGCTAAGGAGAGAATCGGCTATGTTTCTGACGAAGATTTCTTGCTTGTAAGTTCAAATATTAAAAAATATGCAAAAGCCTTTGCACGTGTTTATAAAAATTGGGATCAGGAGCTTTTTGAAAAATATGCCAGAATGTGGAAACTTCCTGCCAAAAAGAAGTTTTCGGAATATTCAAAAGGTATGAAAACCAAGGCTATGCTTGCCCTTGCTCTGGCACATGATCCGGATATTCTTATTCTTGATGAACCTACAGCCGGCCTTGACCCGGTGGCAAGAATCGAAGTGCTTGATATTCTGCGTGAAATAGTTGCAGACGGTGAACGTGCTGTGCTATTTTCAACACATATAACAGGAGATCTTGATAAAATAGCTGATAGTATAACTGTACTTATTGACGGCAAAGTGACTGAAAGCATGGCTATTGACCAGATAGAAGATAAATATGCTGTTATATCAGGCAGTCTTTCAATCCTTGATTCATATAATACAAAGCTTTGCATCGGAATTCGCAAAGGCACACAAAATTTTGAAGCTCTTATTGAAAGAAAAAATATTGATAACTTCAAAAATGTTAACATACATACACCCAATATCGAAAATCTGCTCACATTCAGTATATGGGGTCACCGTGATGAGATCGTAGAACTTGGAGGAGAGGATAATAATGGCTAAGGTTAAAGAGCAGGTTAAATATAACCCAAAGTGGTCAGAGGTAAAACGTGTAGATGCGGCAAGATTAGCTATAGTAGGAAATGCAAATATAGTTTTGTCAATAATATTTACTGCTTTTGCATTGCTGATGATAGGGGTTATGATAATAAGTGTAATACTTAACCCAAAAGCGTTTTTTGAGGATGATTTCAATGGTATTGCTTCTATAGCATTCAGCGGAACATTTATGACATTAGCTGTTTTTGCACTTAACAGCACATTGCCGTTTTTTAGAATGTCAAAAGGTTTAGACGCAAAACAAGAAGCAATGCTTGGCGGATGCGTAAACATCTCTAAGACTTTTGCTCATATGCCTATAAAAAAAGTTTCTCTTTTTAAGCAAAGCTTTAGATATTACAGTCTTATGCTGTTCATAACAACATTGCCTTGCATTATGCTTAATATTATAATAATGTTAAATCCAGAACTGCACTTTGCAGGCGGAATGGTAACAGTGGCAACTATAGCAATATTTACTTTTGAATTTATAATGTACTTTGCTAATTTCGGCGTATTAGGCAAAAATGAAAGATTATTAAAATTATTAGTCAAGTGTTCTTTTGTGGTATATTATGTGTTCTGGATGGCTGCTATGTGGGGCTTTTTCGACAGCTTTGTAATGGCAGAGCCACTGTGTGCATTAGCAGGAATTCCATGTATTTGCTTTGTAGTAATTGGATTAGCTGCAATTATTATAATTGAAAAGCTTTATGTTGAAAAGCACGCAGGCGTTACTTCATGGCATTTCAAGGAGGCATAAAAATGATTAAAAGCATCAAATCGATGATATTAAGTATAAACCTTATGGAGATAGGAAGTTTCTTTCCGTTTTTCATACTGATAGAATCTGCGATAAATATTATTAACGCTATTTTTGGATATGATATGGCACTTTTGAATGGCGAGTTTTGGTATCCTGCAAACACTTTCTTTTCAATAATACCCGTTTTATTTGTAAGTATTCTTGCTTCAAACTATGTAAATTATTATAAGCTCCTTATTGCAATGCCTATTAAGCTCGATAAGTCATCTATACAACTTATGACATTTATAGACGCTGCCTTTCTCAGCGTAATTATAATTGATATTATAGTTATGGCAGCTTGTCATCTTGGATATGCCATTCTTCTAAAGGTGGCAGCTATGCTGATTATTTACGCAGCTTCATATGTTGTGTTTTATTTAAATATAAGAACTGGATTTAAATTTTATGGTATTACCGGCAAAGTTTTAAGCGTTGCGGTTTCTGTTTTGATTTATTGTATATCTTCAGCTTGTTATATAGCTGTTTCATGCATAATATATGATTATCAAATTGAACTTTCTGATAATAACATTATTATAATTGGAATATTTATTGCAGCAGCAGCTATCTCATTATTGGCACGAATTCTGTCATATAAGGGCGTTAATAATGTTGTCCGTCAATCAAAAATTTATAAAACAAATAATAAAAAGACGGATTCTACTAAGCTTGAATCTTATGTTTAATAGAATACAGGGTCTATAATATCCGGAGGTCAAAAATGGCACGTTTCTACTCACTCTTCAGCGGCAGCAAAGGAAATGCCTCTGTAGTACGTTCTGGCAGTAATTCCTTGCTTATAGATGCAGGTGTGTCTTGCAAGCAGATAATCACGGCACTAGAAGCTTATAATATTTCTAATGAATCTATTTCAGGTATACTCATAACTCATTCTCATATTGACCATATAAAAGGTTTGCGTGTATTATGCAAAAAATTAAACGCAAAAGTATATGCTACCGAAGAAACAATGAGTACATTGCTTGAATGCGGTCACATTTCAGATAAAAGCTTTGGCGGTATATTCTGTGAAAATGCTGAAAATATAGGCAGCTTTTCTGTAAATGCATTTCCAACAGACCACGATGCGGAAGGCAGTTGTGGATTTAGAATAGAGACACCGGAAGAAAGAGTGTGTTCGATATGTACTGACCTAGGACATATTACAGATGATGTACATAATTCAGTGATCGGTAGTGACCTTATTCTTTTGGAATCAAATTATGACCCTGTAATGCTGAAAAACGGTCCATATCCATTTTATTTAAAATCAAGAATTGCAGGAGCTAATGGGCATTTATCAAATATAAGCTGTGCTGAAGAGGCTCTGCGTCTTGTAGACAAGGGTACAACACGTATTGTACTGGGACATCTTAGTCAAGAAAATAACACTCCATACCTTGCAGAAATGACTGTCAGGAAACACATTGACGGAAAATATCATTGTGGAACAGACTATCTTTTATACGTTGCAGGACAATATGGATTAAAAACGGCGGTGATTTTTTAATGCAGACAATACAAATACTTGCTTACGGCAAGCTTAAGGAAAAATATCTTCGTGATGCTGCGGCGGAATATGAAAAAAGGTTGTCACGCTATTGTACATTTAAATGCACAGAGTTTGAACCAATTAAACTATCTGAAAATGCATCTGAAAAAGAAATAGCCGCTGCCCTTGAAAAAGAAGGTCAGCAACTTTTAAAGCGAATGAAGGGTTACGTTATCGCTATGTGTATAGAGGGCAAACTAATTGACAGCGTAGCTCTTTCAGAAAAGATACAGTCAGTCGGACTTTCAGGTGACAGTACAGTTACATTTATAATAGGCAGCTCATATGGATTATCTGATGGAGTAAAACGCAGAGCAGATCTCAAGCTTTCTATGTCACCCATGACCTTTCCCCATCAACTCGCAAGGGTAATGCTTTATGAACAAATATACAGAAGCTATCAAATACAAACCGGAAGTAAATATCATAAATAACAAATGTATTTATAAAAAGGCTGTTGCAACTCAAAATCTCTGCAACAGCCTTTTTTATTTTGTCTTTTTAAAACAATGTTATCACTCTTTTAACGCATGTAACATCTCTCAAAGGTTTATTTAATCATAAAGATCTTCATATACTCTAAGAATATCTTCCAAGTCATCCATGTCATTGCTAAGTGAAGAACTGAGTTCCATGCCGTTAATAAATAGTGATATACAAAGAAGAACAGCAATAGCAGAACATACTATACCAGCAATTGCCATACCCTTTCTCTTAGTACTTTTAACGCCAAGAATACCAAGAACCAAACCTGCAATTGCAAACGGAAGATCAATAAGATTAAAACAGCAAAGGCACAGTGAAACAATACCTAAAATCATGCCTACAAGAGCCATTGTATCTGCCGGCTTATTCGGCTGAGACTGAGAGTTCGTATACATATTCGGTACCGGCGGAATATTACCGTTGCCCATATTCATATTCGGCTGATTATTATATACAGGCGGTATAGGGGCACTTGCGTACACTTAAGAGAAGAGATATAATAGTAGAATGAAAGATAAAAAT
>CANOIR010000062.1 GCA_947566125.1 uncultured Ruminococcus sp.
TTTCCACTCGCCAGGTTTTTCTTCGATTTTGATACGCTGTCCGAGCTTTGGCATCTTTTCAAGCGATTCAAACACAGGGTGGCATTTAAGACTAAACGGACGCTTTTTAACTGTCCCAAGCTGCTCTCCGGCATTTCGTAGCACAGAAAATACAAGCTCGTTTTCGCCGCCTTCTATTTCACCAAAAATTTTCCTTTGATACCAGCGCCCATCAAGAAACGGATTGTTAGAGAAATCAATAACGACATTTCCGCCGTATTTGTGTGCTGCTCCTCCGCAGCTCCAACCAGTGCCGTCGTATGTTTTGACATAAGTCATATGTATATAAAGCTCATAGTCTGCAATATCACAGCTATCAAGCTCTATCGTTTCATATGGAATTTCTATTGGATTTGTCCATGATGATTTAAATTTTTCAGATCCACTTTGAGGGTTATATCCAAATGGAGTTACAAATATTTTTGCTTGCTCAGGATCGTCAGGATCTACAAGCACTTGCATACAGCCAGTTACGATCTGTAAGTGTTTCTGTAAACAATTGCTTATCTGCAGTGATATAAGTTGTCTTAGTAGTTTTTAGAGCTTTGTATGAATGAGAAGAAGCATTATTAAGTTCAGTGTAAATATCGAAGCTATGTCCAGCAAATTCATATGCAGTTTGTGTCAGAATCTGCTTTGTTCCGCTTTCGCTACTCTGGAAATAAGTTGCTTTTTCTCTCTGCAGACCATCATATTCGGTCAGATTCATTGTACCATCTGGGTTAACTTTCTTTTTAACCTGACCATATGCGTCATATTCATAAGAAGTAACATTACCTTCCGCATCAGTTTCAGTTTTCTTGTTTCCATCTGGATAATAGGTAGTCAATATACCATGACTCTTATTTGCAGAATAATTCGGTGCATATTCCGCTGTCTTACGGCTAAGCAGGTCATATTCTGTAATTGTAATTGCCGGCGTATTGCTCGTACCATAATCTTTGGTAACAATTATATTGTTGAACTTATCATACTCATATTCTTTGACTGAATAAAGATTCTTGGATAGATCATAACTTGTAGTTTCCTTAGAAATCTGAAGCTGTGCGTTATATTCATAATTAACTGTGCTGACAACAGTATCATCGTCCTTCAAAGTCTTGCTCTTTACCAAACCCTTTCCAAATCCGTACTGATAGTAATCATATTCAGTAACATGACCTTCTGGATCAGTTGTTGCACGAATAAGACCTGCAATACCGCTGACGTAGCTGTCTGCATAGTATTCGTGACTGGTGACTGCATAGCTGCTTTCATTTGCTTCCAGATATGTAATTGGATTAAAATCTGTAGCGGTTACTGTGCTTATGTCAGCCTGGGAAAGTGGCTTGAGACTGGTTGCCTTCTTGAGAAGACGTGTGCCATTAGAATCATAGGCATAAATTGTTGCGTTGCCCATTTCATCTACTTCTGCGATAACGCTATTCTTGTTGTTATAATTCGCAAGAGTATATGTGCCGTCTGCATATGTAGTCTTGATTACATTACCATTATCATCACGGTCGTACTTGGTGGTATTACCCATAATATCAACGCTTTTGGTCATTTCGTCATACTTGTTTTCACCGTCAACCATTTTATATGTAATCTTATCAACTTCATATGTCTGATTGTCTGTTTCTACTGTATTGGTTTTTACTGCATACTTTTCATCATAGTCATATTTAAAAGTCTTGATCAGCGTTTCACCATCATATTCTTTCAGACCAGTCTGCTTAAATGCCTTATTGTAAGTATAAACCTGCTTCAGACCAGATGCATTGGTCAACCAATTTACAGAACCGTTGTCGTTATAAACGATCTGATCAGTCATCTCATCATAGCAGTTTATAATTTTGCAAAGTCTGCCATTGCTGTCATACTCATGTGGATGATGTGTAGTGTCGTGAAACGCAGCATACCAGCGCAGATTTTTCAACGAGATTTTTGTCTGTTCAGCAACATTCGCAACATGACGCTTCACCAGTTCACGCCATGCATCAGAGTTATCATATCCTAACCTTATCGCATCTTCTCTATGCAGCGAAATCACATGCGACCACACATTTCCCTTATGATTTGCAATTTCTTTTGCAACCTGATCCAGCACGATTGGTACATCGGAATTAGTAAACAATCCATGTGAACCACGTTTCTCAACACCAGAACGCAGTCAGGTGCATATTTTTTTGCTCTAAATACATGGTCAGGGCAGAAAGTTTTTCACTCTCCACACTGACAGAAATCTGCTTTTTCATATTAAAAAACTCCTCTCACTCTGCATATGCAATGTACGGAATATGTAACCAATGAGTCCAACCACGACCTGCAAGCTGCGTTTTCACAACGCCATACTGCGTTCCCATAGCTTCAATTACTTCGCCGTTTCCGATATAAACACCGATATGACCATCATGCCAGACTGCAAGTCCAGAAGCTTCTGGCATAGTATCTATCATCCCTTTAACTATAGCTGCATCAAACATTCCGTTCGCTGTTACATCAGCCATACCATTTGCACCGATGAAAATCTCACCGCTGGCAGCATCATACCAACCATAACTTTTAATGAGTCCAATGCAATCCACCGTTCGTTTTCCCATCCAATATTGATGAATGAAATCCAGATAATCGGTAACCTGATTTCCAAAAATACTGGCTCTGTCTTGCAAAACTTCTTCTGTCAGTACGTTCCCATACGTACCATAAACATAACCCCATCCAGCTTCCTGTGCCTGCATTGCCCACCGAACAAGGTCAAGATTGTTGTTGATATTTGGGTCATATGGTTGGAATTCAATTGCTGTTTGCGGATAATATACATCCGGCACATATAACCAGCTTGTCCAGTTTCGCTGGGAAACAGACTCCTTTACTACACCATCCACCACTGATTTCGCATAGATAACTTCGCCATTCCCTACGTAAATTCCAACTGTTTCGCCGTCTAATAAAGCGATTCCAATCGTATCCGGTAGGGTATCCATGCTGCCGCTTTGCTTCGAAATAGAAATCCATGCATTTGCAGAAAGAGAAGAAATTACACCACTATTAGCATTCATTTCTTTTGAATTCCAGTCATAACAAAGATAGGATTTCAGCAGATTTTCATTGTCTACCGTGCGACGATTCAGCCACTTTCGACAGTCCTCTGTTATCCAATCAGAATGCTGTGTTTGTAATGCTGCAAACTTCTTTTCTGTGAAAATCTCACCATCGGTGAAGGGAACATATCCCCACTGCGATTCATAAGCGTTCCAAGCCCATGCTGCAAGGTCAATATTATTCTTGGTTGTTATATCACTGAACAGATTCTTACCAATATGCACATTTCGAATAACGGCATAGGAACACATGAATTCATCATAAGAAATTGATAATCCATAGGCTTCATTCAGCATAGAAATCAACAACTGCATATTACCATTTGCCGTTTGAAATATGGAACAGTAAGACGAGAAAAAATCACTGCTTTTCGGTACATTTTGAAAATAGGTAGCGTAGATCACCTGTGCTTTCAGGATTTCTGACTGTAAATTCATGCTGTTTAGTGTATCTGCAATGATTTGACCATCTGCATCTAGTTGCAACATTTGCTGTTCCTGTTCTGCTGTTAAATTGACAGTAAAATCAGAACCAGCATTTGTAATGCTGCTGCTCATTGCCAGCAGCAACATCACTGGCATTAGAACAATACAGACGGCAAGGACAATGATACTACCAATGACTTTCCATGTCCGTTTGTTTGTCAACAGCAAAATTATCAGTTTTTTCGCTACTGCAATGATGGCTGCATGCATAAAAATCACCTCCTAAGCGCAAAAAAGCCGACTACAATTTTTGCAGTCAGCTTTCTTAAGGTTATTCTTTTTTATTAAAGTTTAAGTTCAAAAGACTCAGTTTCTTCTTCTGATTCTGTCATTTCAAGAAAATGCGACTCAAGCATTTCTGTTCGATATTTCAATACATCTATCAGTTTTTTCTGCCGCTTTTCATCAATATATGCATAAGCCATATCACTGTTGAACAGCACTTCTATGTCTCTTGAAATATCTTTCAATACAGACAAATCAAATCGTTTCGGATGCTGTACAAGCCCTATCTGTTCGTCATGAAACTGACAAAATGGCTGAGATTCTACGTTTAAATCTGGTTCAATATATACAGTTGGAGTATCATAGCGCAAACTTGTTCCACAGTCAAACAGCGGCGCAAATCCGACAAATTCCAGCGTATCTACATTGCGAATCACACCGAAATTTCCCATATGCCTATCCTGATTTGCAATCAAATAATCCAGCACCAGCATTTCATCCAAGCTTTTTTGTGCATTTGGAATCTGCAAACTCTCACAGCAACGAATAAAATGCTGGTATTTGCTTTCGCCTTGATGGATTGGAATCACTGTATTCACAGCAGAAGCTGTTATCAATTCCGTATGCGGTGTGATAAAATCTGTACAAATACTAACCGGCATATGATTTTTCCCTTCGAATGAGAGCTGATATTTCACATGCGGAATTTGCAATTTCTCTGCAATCATACTGGCAATCACTTCATTAAACGGCTCCTGAAAAAAATTAGAACCACCCTTAATCAAACAACGTTCCCCATTCACAATTTTCCACTTCTTTTTCAGCCATCCATCTGCCGTACAATCAGGAGAATGCATTTCTAAACTATCACTTCCCGGTTTACTGCCAAATAAAATATTGCCGATATCTTCTGAAAAATCATGCTGAAAAAAATTAACCTCTTCCCAGTTTTGCTGCATATTTTCTGGTCGAATCCAGTATTGATCAGACAAACTCAGACCAAGACATTTTGTCAGAAGTTCTTGTGGTGTATCAAGTTGCAGCATGCGTAGAGCCTGTACAATTCCACTGCGGCTCATTGGAATAGAGCGTTTCTTCCACCAATGAGAAACTGCAGAAAAGTTTACTTTGCCATCTGGAAAAATTGTACCAAGCGGCATCCTTCTTGCATCATACACTTCATCAACAGATAAAATATATCCCGTTTCTTCCTGCATTTTCAGCTGTGCAACAGGAATATTTTTTTGCATCAATTGATATCGCATAGATTTCTCCTTTCTGTTTTTTATTTAGTATATCACATTCAGCTGATATTTTCAAGTAATTACTCTGCAGTTTTATCTTCCACCTGCCTGACCGAATAATTTTTCCTTGTACTCCGGTGCTTTCACCTGCAAAAGATAACGTTCATTTCCACAGCGATACAGGCAAGACCCTCTTGCTGGATGCTGAATCAAACGAAATTCTGAATGCTCAAGCTGCAAGGTATCCATATAGGCTTTCGGCTCAATATTACCAGCATAAAATAAAAATTGATGAGTGGGAATCGCAAACAGCGGTTTTGTAAACTTCTTGATTTCTGGAATGAGAAAATCGTCAATATTCTGTGATGCCAGTATCATTGCCGACTCCTTCTTTCTTACACGTTTCATGGCATTGCGAATATATTCAATAGCGGTCATGTTGGAAAGAAACAAGTACAATTCATCAATGCTTGCCACCGTGTTTCCCCTGCACAAAAGCTGATTAGACATGTAGGAAAGCACATTGAACAAAAGTGTATCTTTCAATCGTTTATTCGTATCCAGCAAACCTTTCACACCGAAACAAAGCATCTCTCCATCATGAATGTTAGTGTATCCATTGAAATAAATGGACTCTGCACCTTTGCACATAGAGTGCAGCCCCAAACAGATATTTTGCAGCATTTCCAATGTATACAATTGCTTTTTTGTGTCATCAAAGTGCTTGTACTCATCCTCTATTAAATCGTATAAATCCTGCATAATTGGATATTCTCTCGGTGACAAAAATTCAAAATTGGTGCTGTCAGTCAGCCCAAATTCATCATACAGTTTTAGTAGCATCAGTTCAATCGTATCAATTTCACTATCTGAAAAATCCTTGTATGCACGAAAAAAATCTTTCAGATAACTGATATGCTGACGCAGCTTTGTGACTTTCTGGAATGCTTCCGGAGAGGTTTCATCTGCTTCCTGTTCACTGCTCCAAGCCTTTGGCTCAAGAGGATTGATACGGTACTGTCCTGACATGAAATCCAAATAAGTACCGCCTAAATTTTTTGTCAAATCTTCATATTCACTTTCTGCATCTAAAACAATGATACTCTTTCCTGATTCACGCAGGTTGGTTAAAAGCAGCTTCATTAAATAGCTTTTTCCCTGACCAGAGTTGCCCAGAATCAACACATTGGCATTCGTCTTATCCTCCGACCTTTTATCGAAATCCACTAGAATATTTGTCCCATAGCGGTCATGCCCGATATAGAATCCCTGCGAATCAGTCTTGCCGGAATAATTCAGCGGATAGAGATTTGCAACAGAACTAGCTGGTAAAATTCGCTCAAATAACACTCCAAATTGATTACTCCCGAAAGGCAAAACAGAAAGGAATCCCTCTTTCTGACGCAGCAACAATGGATCAACAGAAATATGACTTCTAGTAAGTTCCATATGCACATCAGACTGCAATTCTTTCAGTTTCTCTTCCGATTCTGCTTTTAGATCTAGAAAAACAGCTGTATGCAAAAGGGGTTCTTTGTTTCGCCTCAGTTCTGCAATCAACTGTACTACATCCTGCAAATTACTTTCTGCATGAATTGATTCCGTCACATCCGTTACAGTTGTCATCATGCGATTCTTTCGGGCAGCATGTTGTATCATATGTCGCTGCTCATTGCTGTCAACCAGACGATTGTAAATGCGTATAGTTACATCGCTTCTGTCACCCAGATGAGCAAGAATTGCCTGTTCTTCTGTTGTTGGTGCGTATTCTCGAATCGCCCAAGTACAGTGATAGGCTGTACCGCAAAGGTAATGGTCTGGAAAAAATTTGATGGTGCTGGGAGTAACTCTATCAAAAAAATTCTGCACTCGAATTTGTTCTTCTTCCTCAGCGGTAAGCGGCTGTTTCTTATGAAATATCGTCATTTTTCTGCACCTCCCAATAGTTTTCTCCTTCTATGTCAGGTATTTGTTCACCCTGCATACTGCTCTGAAAATAGACTGCGAGCATATGCTTTAAATCCGATTTTTCCATATGTCTGACAGAAAATCCGTACTCTGCAATCGTTTTGTAAACCTGACTGATTGCCTGAGACTGCTGCTTTTTCAGATTGCGAACACGAATGCAGAACAGAAACTGTCTTGCAGTTGCACGTTCCGTCTGCATCTGATCTAAGAATGCAAGGTCAGCTTGCAGCAGCTTTTTCACCTGCGGATTTTGTTCCTCTGCAAGACGTTTTTTAAGATAAATCTTGTTTTCATCAAATCGTTGACAATTATCCAGTGCGATAATTTCAAGCTTTGGCACACAGCTCAAAAGCTGCATAAGCTGATGAATTTTTCCGTCCATATGCTCTGCCGACAGTACCGAGATATTGGTCGGCTGGACATGAAAAAAGACAAGTTCTTCTTTGTTTACACAGAGTCCGAACCTACCGAATGTTTCTAAGCCCAGAAGATTCTGTGCTGATTTTTTCTTTTTCATTTTCATTTTTAATTATCATCTCCAAACGTATAGTTGCTGTGCTGTTACAAAAAATTTCACTGCACAAAACAGATAATCCATAACCGTTATATCCTCTTTTCGAATTGTCAAAAAAGCATAGGCAGCCGTAATGGCAAAAGGCAGAAATGTCCACAACTGCGTCAAAATCACCACTGATAAAATCAATTCTAAACAGATTATGATAAAATCACGAATGCTCCAAAGCCACAGTTTTGCACCAGATTTCAAATTTTGCGGATAAATATATGTTTTCATATGCCCTCCTATGCCAGCTTTTTAGCAATTGCTTGACCTGCACGAACAGCTGTTCCCACTGTATGCGACACGCTGCTCATGTTCACTTTTACACTGGTATCCAGTCCGAACTGCTGCGCAATTCTTGGCACTTCATTTGCTGATAACATGATGCCAAACCCTAACGATACAAGTTTGTCAGATTACTGTTTCGGTCGTTACAAACTTCAAAGTCTAG
>CANOIR010000063.1 GCA_947566125.1 uncultured Ruminococcus sp.
TCCTCACAGTACCATTCGTTTACAAGACCATTGATCTGTCTGCTCTTCTTATTTGCTTCATTATCTGTATCGACTCCATCCACGACACCAATAAATCTTACTCCAAGATTCGGAAGGTCATGATGCAAATATTTCTCTATATGTTCCATATTTCTGGAAAATCTGGATTGAGTCTTTGCAATAATGATATCAAATTCACCCAGCTTTGCATCCATCATCATCTTTTCAAAGTCTGGCCTGTTATCATACAGACCGCTTTCATCATCATCGGAATATACCTTTAACACTTTAAATTCATGCGCCAGTGCATAATCTGTCAGCAGAAGTCTTTGATTTTTTATACTTGCACTATCATCTCCTTTACTGATTTTATCTGCATCCTCTTTTGAAAGCCTAAGATATAATACTGCACGATTACCTCTCATAATTACACAGCTCCAATCGTATTTATTATATCCCTGCATGATGTACACTGAAATCATTATACATGATGCAGGATCTGTTTTCTATTGTTTTGTTCTTTTAATAATCACATTTTTCATACAATCAACCAGTTTCTTATCTCCATATACAACATTAACCTTTATATTTTGCTTCGTATCCTTCAAGCTTTCCCTCTTTTTTCGGTATTCTTTTCATCTTATTCATTTCTTTCTCTGCTTATTCAGCATGGGGTAAACTTTTCCCTATATAAAAAGAGCATTGCCAACGTCATCACGTCATCAACAATGCCCCTGAATGTCCAATATTCAGTTTTAACTATGTATAATGGCAGCAGGACAGGGAAACAGAGCCTTGTCCTGCATACAGATTGCGGCAGCAGATGTGATTACTGCTGTCTGTTTATGTGTTACATTTATCATAATAACCACGCCCATATTTCAGAGTGTGGCTATAGATATTACCTGCAATGTATTGCAAAATCACGATTGATTCTGTTTAGTGTGTTCTCAATACATCCGGTAATCTGTTTTGTAAAGTGCTTCGTATCATTTATATCACCATTTACCGTAACCAGACTGTCATATCTGATATTTACATTCGAACCCTGTCTATCTGTCTTTACAAATTCAGGAATATTCACATTCATGTTACGAACACCTGCCGGTATCAGCTGAGAACCGTCTGATAACTTTAATTGAGTATTCAATTTATCCGTTTCGCCGTTGATTGAACGCTGCAATGGATAAAACTGAGTGCCAGGATTATTTTTATTATGTAAGGCAACAAATTCCTCAAATGTCAGAAACTGATCCTGATCAGCAATTCCTCCACTACCATTTGCAACAGCCAACCTTTCTCCTTCTATGGTTTCCGCAAGGTCACTCACAGCTTCGGTCTGTCTTCTGGTCAGTACGCCTTCCCCGTCTTTGGCAGCTATCATGGTATCTTCACCAACAGCTTCGGCTATATGATTCAGAGGATTGTTTTTATCTTTTGTTACAATACCACCTTTAGCAGCCTTCATTACCGTAAAATACTTACTGGTGCTCTTGTTGCTTCTGATATAGTCATCTGCTTCCTGTCTGGTGGGATATGTTCTGATCGTTCTTCCATATTTTGTGTCAACTACTTTATATCCTTTATCCCCGGAACCGGAATCAGAGCCTGATCCTGCACCTGCACCAGTTTGTGCGGCACCCATATTTGCAAGAGCATGTGCCGCCTTATTTGCAGCATCTGTTACAGAATTCGCCCCGGAAGCAATGGAAGAGAGTGCACTGGTAATACTGCTGACATCATATCCTCTTTCCAGTGTGTTGATCAGACTGTTCTGAAGTGTATTGGTCATTGCGTTCAGGTTTGATTCACTGTAATAAGATGAAGTCAGCTCATTCACCAGATTATCGGCACGGGTACTGAACATCCATGCCAGTGAATCTGCGGTAGAATTTGCCTGTGCCTGTAATCCGTATACATATTCCTGGACACCCATGATATTGCCAATGAATGCACTGGAATGTTCTGTCAGTACGGCACCATAAGAAGCAATCGCATTCTCTCCGGACTGCCATGCGGAAATGATGGAATCAGATACGATGACTCCATGTTCCTGGGCAATCATGGCGATTTCTTCTCCTACTGTGGCAGTATTGGCTTTTACGACTTCAAAGGAATCAGCAATCAGTTTTTCTCTGTCCTCCAGAGTTAATTGTAATGCTTCAATTTCTTTATTGCGTTCTTCTTCAAATGCTTCATACTGCTCATTTAAAGCGTTTTTCTGTGTCTCTATGGAATGTTGATATTCCTCTTCTGAAAGTGCTTTCTTTGCTTCTGCAAGCTGTTCCTCAAGCTGTTTTCTTTTGGCTACAGTAGCGGAAGTATTGTCATTCTGCATGGCTGCAAGCTGACGTTCTATGTCATTGACAGCTTTTGTTTTTTCAGCAATACTTTGTTCATATTCATGAAGAGACTGAGCGGCATCAAGAGCATCAACCTGTGCGTCTGTCAGCTTCTTATAAGTATCTATTTCATCTTCGATTACTTTGATTTCTTCGTTGACTCTTATCTCATTCAGGTCATAAATAGCATCTTCAAGACTTTCAGCCGAATTCACGGCATCCCATTGTCCCTTCACCAGATCAGCAAGTTTATCCGCATATTCAGTCGCAGAGTATCTTCCGGCAGCATAATCCTGATTCAGTCTGTCAATCGCTTCGGAGTATTGTCCGACCTGATACTGTGCAAGTTCATACTGTTGTGCATACAGACCTAATGTAGCAATCGCCTGTTTTGTCCATGTGCCTTTCCCATCTGATACTCTAATATCATTAAAGTCGTCAAAGAGTCCTGCCAGATTATCAAGCTCAGAACTGATATTTCCGAATTCTGTCTGGACACGTTCAAATATCTGCCAGTTGAGATTCAACAGTTCATTGTCAAATTCCTCAATCGCAGTCTTACAGTCAAGGATATTTCCTTCTACATGGCTGATAGAATTTATCATGGACAACCATTCGTCACTGGCTTTTTCTACCCTTCCGGAAGTCAAAGCTTCATTCAGCTGTTCTACCAGCCTTGTTTTCTCTGATTCCAGAGTATTCAGCTGTTTCTTTGACTGTTCAATCTGTTTTGTGTAAAAGCTTTCACCTATCAGCTGACCAGCTTCTTCCAATAAGCCAATCTGCTTGCTGATTAAGTCAATCGCATCACCATGGATATCAAACTGATTTGTAAAGTCTTCTACAATGTTATTGAATTTCTGTAATTCCAACTGGCGGATCTGTGTTTTCAGTTCTTCCAGTTTCTGTGTGCAGTCAGCAACCTTATCAGCCCATCCTTCATAAGCTTCCATTGCTTCTACAACTTCTTCATTGCCGTCACCGATAAAGTCAGTGATCTGTACGGCACCATTTACAATCTTGTCACGAAGGTCATCACTTACCCCTGAGAGAGCCTCATTCGCCTTCTGACGGTACATTGCAAGGGCATCTGTATAGTTGTTGATCTCTTCATCCAGAATGCCAATCTGAGCCGATAAGAGCGTGTTCTTAGCATCGGCACCAAAAACATTCTCCATTCCTTTTTCAAGGTTTTGAAATGCATCCTCCAATACCTGAACTCTGCGTTCAAAGAAATCAAAGGTTTTCTCATACTGATCTTCAGCTTCTTTGGCTGCTTTCTTTGTTTCTTTTTCCGCATCCTTCTTTGCCTGTTCAATCGCTTTGTTTGTATTGGAGCCACCTTTGTATTTTGGAGTATACTTTGGTGAATTCGTCACGATAAAATCATTGGGATCAAGTTTCTCATACTGCCAGTCATATGTGTTATTCTTAATCTGGCCAACTGTTAATGTTGCGTTATCAAGTCTGTGGAAGTCACCTGCAGAACCATTTGCTCCATTTTTATTCATTGTGTTAATGGTGTTTATAGCCTGTTGTGCTTTTGCCACTGCTGTAGCAGAAGCCCCTGCCGCATTCGCCAAAGAGATAAGCTGTGAGATATTTCCCGATTCATCAAGCTGGATATTACTCAGGTCTATCTTCTCCAATGCCAGCTGTGCCAGTGACTGCTTTGCAATATCAGATGCATCTGATTCTGCAAGGAACTGATTGATTTCTTCGATTGTCGCTTCAATCAGTTCATGACCTGTCTGTGCAAGGAACTGTTTCTGTAAAGCCAGTACTTCATGCTGTGCGCTTAACTGTGCAAGCACGATCTCTTCTGCATTGGCAATACCCATTTCCTCAAGCATGGAAATAATAAGGTTTTTATTCTCTTCTGTGACATTGGCAAGTACACCCGTATGTTCCAGATACGCACCAGTCAGTTCGCCAAAGATCCGACTTACTTCTTCCGTATTCTGTCCTGCTTCCTGAATACGCCTGATGTAATCTTCAATACCATCTACATCTTTGAACGCTTCATTAATGGAAGAAAGATCTTCAAATCCTATGAGTTCATCTGCATCGAATAATTTTGCAAATGTTTTGTCAAGTACATCCAGACTGTCTTTTACTTTGTCCAGATTTTCAAGTGTGGTGGAATAGTCCCATTTGGGTTCTTCCATGTCAGAAGATTCAGATACAATTTCTCCCTGAACCACACCCAATCGGACAAGAGAATCAATCAGTTCGTCTACACTGATATTATAATTTTCAGCAGATTCCTTCAATTTATCAAAGGAACTATTGTCACCAATATTTTCATTCAGAGCTTTCAAGTCCAGATCACTCAGACCTTTCAGATCTTTTGTAAGTTCTTTTAATCCGAAATCACTCTTCAGGGCATTATTAAAATCTAACAGTCTTGTATCAGCCTGATCAAATACATCATCCATCAGGAATCCATATTTTTCCCATGCTTCATTATTGTTGATTTCATCATGAAGTGCCTGTAATGACTGCCTTGCTTTTTCTACATTCTCGTCATTATAAATATCTTCGCTCTGTAACACAGCTTCATTATAGGCTTTTACAGCTTCAAGAGCATCATTATATACCTTCGCTTTACTATCATCAGATACGATATCGGCGGTAAGAGCCTGTCTGTAAATGTCTCTATACTTATCAATCGTAGATTTTGCATCATTCAGAGAAGCAGAGGATATTTCAAGTATGTCATCAAAGAGATGTTCATTGCCTAATTTCCTTGCTTTGTCACGGACATCATTCTCAAACGACTGAATCGTTTTATATGCGGATTGGGGATCAGCGTCCAGATGGATAGAGAACTGCATTCCATCTAATTCTTCCAGAACAAAGACTCCCTGTTCCTTATATTTCTCTGCAATCTCTTTGAGAATCTTTCCTTCATCTGATTCAGATATCATACCAGTATAGCTGAGATTATAATGGTTATCATCTGTCATTTTGGCTGTTGCCTGTTTGATACCTTTCTGGTTCTCATTCAAGAAAGTTTGTGCTGCTTCTTTGTTGAGAGATTTGATTGCGTCTGTACAGGATTTATAATCTCCAGTCAACAGGTTTATCGCTCCATGCGCCTCAGAGAACTTCTCATTCAATGAAGATTGAAGATCTAATAATTGTTCTTTTACTCGCCTTGTCTCTTCTTCGCTTCCTTTTGCTACAATTAGGGCTTCGTGAAGCTCTTTATATTGTTTTGCATAATCATCAATGGATGATGCGGATTCCTTGTAGGCGTTGGCGGATTCTTTTGTTGTTTGACGAACTTCTTCGATATTTTGTTTGTATGATTGCCATGCCATCACCGCACCAGATACTAAAGTCGTCACCAAAATCAAAGGATTTGCAAGTAATGTACTCCATAAAGCACGGAAAGCATTTCCCATAGTCGTCGTCGCTGCTGTCAATCCTGTTTCAGCTGTAGTCAATCCATATGTTTGGATTAATAATACTTTTTCCTTTTCACTAAGAGCAGAACTTGTTATAAGTTGTTTCTTCTGTTCTGTAGATAAATTTTTAGATGATAATACAAGTCTCATCTGGCTCACAGAAAGGGAATTTGTAAGTGATAATAACTGTTTAAATTTTTCTGTAGAAATATTTGTCGTTTTTACAACATTTAATGCATTCTGAAATTTATTCAGTCCTATATAAGCCTCATTGATAGTGGTTCTGATTGTCAAAAATGCTTTAATTCCACCTGTTACTGCAAGCCCAGAGAAAACACCTTTAAGCAAATTTGCCTGATTTATAAAATCTACCAATGCTGTTGTCGCTGACATAATATTCGAATAAATCTTATCCATATCAGAATTCATTACCAAAGACTCAAAGGAAGCTTGAAGTGTGTTTTTCTTTGCTTCTAATGAATTCATATATGAATTTTGGAATTTTTCTACAGCAGTTCCTGCTGAATTAGCTGCAACTTCCGTTAATTCAAGTGTTTTATTATATCCTTCCATAAGTGCCAGAAAGCGGTTTTGTTGCCGAGTTCCTGCAAATGCCTTTGCCAACGCTGCCTGTTGCACTGAAGAATAATTATTCCATGAAAATGCAACCTCATTGATTATGTCCTCAAAATTGCGGAATTCCTCTCGACTGTCCCGTAATTTAATATCTAATGATCCAAGAATGCTCTCAACATCTGACAGATCTTCTCCATCATCATCTATAAATTGTCCTAACTTAACATCTCTGAACCTGGAAAGTAAGGTATTCATGAATGTACCAACTGTTTCTGCACTCTGTTGAGTCTTATCCTTTACAGTTGCAATCATAGCTGACAACCTATCAAAAGAAACGCCTGCCACGTCAGCACTTGATGCACAATATTTTAATGCTGTAGCGATTTCACCACTAGATGCTGCTGCTTTGAGGTCAATCGCCGTCATGGCATCGAGTGCATGTCCAACTTCATCAACTGACATTGCATACCCATTCATCACAGCAAGCAAATCTTCTGTAGCTTCTCCTGAGTCAATCTGACCCAATTTAGAAAGCATTATACTATCTTTTATTAGACTTTGTGCTTCATTAAGCGTTTTTCCTGCTCTGAAATAATCATCTGCTGCCGATGTAATCTGAGTCGTTGTACTTCCAAGATTTTTGCCATATTCATTATAGCTCTTTACAAGATCTTCAACAGCATTTCTACTATTATTAGTAGCAATCTGTAAGTCTGTTACCGCTTTATTAATATCCTCTATTGCCTGTCTTGCATTTTGTCCTGCTTTTCGAATCTCGTTCAATACAAACAAATAAGAAGTCATTGCAATTTTTCCAGCGGAAAATGTATTGATTATTGTATTTCTTAATTTGCCGAAAAATGTATCTGTGTTACGCACATTCTGGTTCAGTCTGTTTATTTGATTAGATGTGCTCTTAATCTGCTGTCCATTTCCAATCTTAACATCAATTTTTGTAGAGCCAGCATTTACCTCTTTAATTGCTTTCTGGATACTTGATTTTGTAATTTTGGGACTTAGATTAATTTTAATTTCTGTGTTCTTTAGATCGTTCTTTAATTGCTGTTGTGTTTTCCCTTTTGGAAGTCTGCCAATTAAGTCAACGTAAAATTTCCCAAGTGACTGAATGTCTTTTTTAATTTGTTCTTTGCTTGCAGCCTGTTTTAATCTGGCTATAATTTCTAATAAGAATTCTGTCATTATTTCCTCCGTTTTTTATATTTTTGCATACAAAAAGACAGTCCTTAAACTGCCTTTTCCATAAATATCATTTTTAATTATAATTTACTTACTAATTCTTTGAACCATTCATCAACTACAATACTTTGATCTAAAATATCTCTCCACTGAGAACTTGTAACATCATACTGCCGATTGCATGTTAATATTTCAAATGATTCTTTTTCTTTAAATTTAAGTCGTACAATTAACTCTGCCAATTCTACCGTTTCAGAAACAGTTTCAGAATTTGCTGCGCCAACTATAGCACCTACAGTTCCAAAAAGCAAAGCACCTTTTAAAGCTTGATTTTTATGGCTTATAGTAGTCACTCTATTTTTCGACTTAATATTTATTTCATAATCTAATAAATCCGAATAATCAATTTCGTACAATTTATATCCGATTCTATTAACAAGCATCTTTTTCTTTGCAATATCAAAGTATACTGGAGAGTAAAAAGTTTTAATAAAAAAGAATAACCCTTTTATGGCATTTT
>CANOIR010000064.1 GCA_947566125.1 uncultured Ruminococcus sp.
GAGCAACTGACTCTTAATCAGTGGGTCCTGGGTTCGAGTCCCCGATGGTGCACCAACTTGGCCCGTTGGTCAAGCGGTTAAGACTCCGCCCTCTCACGGCGGCATCACCAGTTCGAGTCTGGTACGGGTCACCAAGTCAGCACTTAATCTAAAAGATTGAGTGCTTTTTTGTTATATTTAAATATTAAGGAGATAGAATATGAGCGTTGCAATATTGATATTATGCATTTTTATTACTGTTTTGCTTATTGCTATTTTAATCAAGTGTAACAATAAAAGTACTAATTATGATAAAAATGAGATAAAAGAAATAAAAAGACAACTGGAGTTTTTAAATCAAAATAATTTAAATCAAAATAAATACTTAATGGATCAGTTTGTAAGACAAAATGATAGTATTATAAAACAAATGTCTATTCTAGGTGAAAGCCTTAGAAATTCTCAAGATAAACAGCAGTCACATTTAAGGGAAATACTTATAAGAATAGAAGATGAGATGAACGCTTTTAAAAAGGATAATCAAACAAGCCTTGATAAGGTCAATGATACGGTAAATGAAAAGCTTCAGAAAACACTTGATAATAAGTTAAATAATGCTTTTGAAACCATTGTAAAGAATATGTCTGAATTAGGAAGAAGTCTTAATAATGGACAGGATAAACAGCAGAAAGCTATGACAGAAAGACTTATAAAACTTGAAAGTGATTTTGACAAGATAAGAATTGAAATTCTTAATACCCTTGATAATATTAGAAATACCAATAATGAAAATATAGATAAGCTGAGGAAAGATAATCAGATAAGCCTTGAAAAAATCAATGATACAGTAAATGAAAAACTTCAGAAAACACTTGATGATAAAATTTCTAAATCTTTTGAATCTGTAAACAAACGTCTTGCAGAAGTTTATGAAGGACTGGGAGAAATGAAAAATGTAGCTGCTGGTGTTTCTGATTTAAAAAATGTACTGTCAAATGTTAAAACAAGAGGTATAATGGGTGAAATTCAGCTTGGTTCTATACTTAGTGAAATACTTGCACCTGAACAATACGGTGAACAAGTTGCTGTTAAGCCTAATGGTACAGAAAAGGTAGATTTTGCTGTAAAACTTCCAGGTTCTGATAATGGAGAGTATATTTATTTGCCTATTGACTCGAAATTTCCGGGAGATACATATTCCAATCTTCTTGCAGCTTATGAAAGCGGGAATCCAAGTGAACTTAAACTTAAAAGAAATTTACTTGAAGCGGAAATTAAAAGATGTGCTAAAAGCATACATGATAAATATATTGTTCCTCCATATACTACAGACTTTGCCATTATGTTTTTGCCTTTTGAGGGATTATATGCAGAAGTTATAAATATAGGTTTAGTGGAAACTTTGCAAAGAGATTATAAGATAAATATTGCAGGACCTTCAACTATGGCTGCAATGCTTAATAGTTTGCAAATTGGATTTAGAACACTTGCAATTCAAAAGAAAAGCGGCGAGGTATGGAAGGTATTAGAAGCTGCTAAAAAAGAATTCAGCAATTTTGAATCTGTTCTTATAAAAACAAGAGATCGTCTTAGACAGGCGGATGAAGAACTTGATAAACTTGTTGGAACTCGTACAAGAGCAATAAATCGTAAACTGAAAAATGTTTCAAGTTTAGGATCTGACGAAGAATCTGCTGAATTATTGGATCTGGAATAAGTTGAATTTTATTTATAAGTAAGGTAATTGATATATATTATGAATTATAATATATATGATTTGAATATAAAACTATTTAAACAAATTACTTAATTAAATAAAACAATGTAAAAACTACTTGCAATTTCAGCGATAAAATTATATAATATGAGTATACTATTATTATTTGTATTATATAATGTATAAGTATAATAGATATAACTCTTGACAGATTGGAGAAATAATTATATGGAGATGAATGAATACACACCTGATCTTTATACATTAGAAGATGAAGAGGGGAATGAGCAGGAATTTGAGCTGCTTGATGTTATGGAATATGAAGGAGAACGTTACTATGCACTGACTCCTTACTATGGTGAGGACCATGATGCACTTCTGGAAGATGATGGTGAAGTTGTAATTCTCAAGGAAGAAATGGTTGACAATGAACCTATGCTCGTATCAATTGAAGAAGATGATGAGTATGAGAAAATTGGTGGATTATTCCTTGAAAGACTTAATGAGATTTATGATGAAAATGATGATGAAACTCTGGAAGATTAAAGCAAAATTTGCATTAAGTTAACAAAAAAAACAGTTATTTGAGAAAAAAAGCATTGATTTTTTTGCTTTAATGTGATATACTATAAACATAAAAATTACTGCCTTGTAGCGAAAGCTTTTACGTGTCCTACGGTTTTTATAATCCAACACTTATTTAAAGGGAATTTTGCTCCGTATATGGATTGCAGACCTCCTGCTTAGCAGACGAAGGGAGCGTGAAATATTCGGGCGGATGTACCCACCATGCTTTTTAGCTTGGTTTTATGCTCCGTATGACGGCAAGGCGGTTATTTTTTATATAAGTATTTTATGTAAAAATATTTTTGTCCGGCTTTTGCCGGACTTTTTTATTTAGTGATTTATGAGAAAGGCATATAGTTAATATGATAGATTCTCTCAGAAAAAATTGTGGTTTACCAGATGAAGAATTAATGAATATTTTAGAATCTGATTTGTATGATAATGCTTTAGTTTACGAGGCAGATATTGTACGCAGAAGTGTGTATGGAACAGATATTTATATAAGAGGTCTTATTGAATTTACGAATTATTGTAAAAATAATTGTTATTATTGCGGAATTAGAAGAGATAATAAAAATGCAGAACGCTATCGTTTGGATTCTGATGATATTTTTAAATGTTGCAGTGAAGGCTATTCCCTTGGATATAGAACATTTGTGCTTCAAGGCGGAGAGGATATGTATTATAATGATAAAAAAATATGTTCTATTGTGTATAGAATAAAATCTGCATATCCTGATTGTGCAGTTACACTTTCTATAGGAGAACGTTCCAAGGAAAGCTATAAAGCTTTTTTTAATGCTGGAGTAAGCAGGTATCTTCTGCGTCATGAAACAGCAGATGAAAAACATTACGCAAAACTTCATCCGAATGAAATGTCATTAAAGAATCGCAAGCGGTGTTTGTGGGATCTTAAGGAAATAGGCTATCAGGTCGGCAGTGGATTTATGGTCGGTTCACCATATCAAACGGTTCATAATATTATAAGTGATATGCATTTTTTAAAGGAACTTGATCCGGATATGATTGGTATAGGTACTTATATTACTCATAAAGATACACCATTTGCAAATAAAAATAATGGAAGCCTTTTGCTTACTATAAGGCTTATTGCAATGCTTAGATTGATGTTTCCTCATGCACTTATACCTGCAACTACTGCCCTTGGAACAATTCATCCACTGGGCAGAGAGATGGCTCTAAAGGCTGGTGCAAATGTAATTATGCCAAATCTTTCACCTTTTGATATAAGAAGAAAGTATTCTTTATATGATAACAAGAAATTTACCGGTACAGAATCTGCACAATCTAAAGAAAGCCTTGAAAAAATGGCTGAATCTTTGGAGTATCGTATTGTTGTAGATGTAGGTGATGTGAAAAGATTGTAAAGATTAAAATAAATTGGCTGTTTTCATCTTATTGACATTATTTTGTAAATATGTTATACTATGGTAGAAAAAGTATAGGAGTTAAGTTCATGAATAATGATAGCTATAATTGGCTTTTGAAAATAGTAGATGAAAATATGCAGCAATCAGGAAAAACGTTTGAAAACCAAAAAGCTGCATTTTTTTATTATTTAGATAATAATCCCTATAAAGTAGACGTTATGAAGCTGCTTGAAATGGATGTTTCAGATGAAGAGTTTTTTAATATTGCACATATTGCGTTTTTTGACCGTCTTGCTGATGAAGATACATTGTTAAAATATAAAAATTCTTTTTCGTGTCAGTCGGAAGAATTTAGACGTAAGGTAATTTGCGATTTTAGAAATTCAGAGGAAATGAAAATAAGTTCTAAAAAAATAATAAATTATACAGATCCAAAAAGAGATGTCGATAGTGATATTATAAATGTAAGCATGAAACAGAGTGCTATGATACGCATACTTCCGCTGTATAAAAAACTTCCAAATGGTATGAAAAAATGTGTTAGAAAAATATTTGGAGTAGGTGAGTAATGAAACATATTTATGCAGATATATCATCATTGACAGGAAATATTCCAAAAAAAGATACTGCAGGCTTTCGAAGAATGATAGCGTCTGCTTTGAATTTGGAAAATTATAAATGTGCTGAAGAATGCTCACTTATTTATATTTGTAAAGATTTGCAAAGAGAAGAGTTTTATATTTTTGATGGAAATATTAGTTCGGAAAAATTGCCGTCTTTTATGCAGGAAAAGCTGTCGTTTGATTTGCTTGCCATAGGTTCTGTTTATTTTGATGTTATTACATTGCAGGAATCATTTCCGCATAGAAATTATTTATATAGAAAATTAAAAAAATCCGGTGTGCAAATTGTTTCGTTTTTGCATGGTGATGTTTTAGATGCAATATTAAATCCTATAAATTATAGTGCAGATGAAGTTTTGATGGCGTTTGATTGGTTAAGTGCTGTTTTGGAATACAGTTCATATGTTATTTTGGAAAATAAAGAGAATGTAGAAAAGCTTGATTTAATTTGTAAAGAGATAAAAACAAAAACTTGGGAATATAGCATATTTGATAAAAATACACTTTTAGACATTCTTTTTAAAGCTTCAAAGGAACAAGGCAGCGTTTGGGATATTAACGTCACTCAGATGGTCGTACTAACCGCAAGAAATGATGATATAATGAAATCACTTCCGTATATAGAGTCGTTCATGCCTTTTATAAAAAAGCTGGTAGTTTGTTGTCCGGAGAAAAATGTTATACCTTTTAAAGAAAAATATAAGGGCAGACTTAAGTTGTCGTTTATAACAGATGATGAACTTTTGCAGGGTAGTTCACTTCCAAGCGACCATCAGGCGAGAAATTTTTTCCTCCGCTGTAGGCTTATGGCTCAGGATTCATTGGATGATGTATTCATAATGACAGATGATGACTATCGCCCTATGAAACATATAACAGAGGATGTGTTTATCAGCAATGGACGTTATAAAGGGTATTACTTTTATGATATTATAAATTGGCAGGGAACATATAACGATTATACAAGCTTTGATATAGGTGCATTTAAAACAAGGGATTTTTTGATTGAAAATAATTATCCTACCCTTCAATATTCATCTCACCAGCCACAGATTATTGATAAGAGAATCTTTAAGGAAATGTTGATGACTCATAAGGGAATCGAAAATAATCCTTATGATGAATGGAGCACCTATTTCAATTATGGATTTTTTCATTATCCTGATAAATTCATGCCTTGTAAAAGTGCTTCTATGTGTTGGCCGGCTGACCTTGACAGCTGGGATATTTATCATGTACCGGATGAATATTTGTTTGAAAATTATTATGAAGAGCTTTATACAAGCGGACAAATATTTGACGGCTTTTCTGATATATATAATTATAATACAGAGAGTGAAAATATTCGTAAATCAAAAATTTATAGAAGAAATGCCCTTATGCAGTTAAAACAGCGTGAAATGTTTTGTGAATATCAAGATGAATATTCAGAAAAAACTGGGGAATATCCTGTTTTTGTTATATACTGTGATAATAGTAAAATAAAGCTATCTGTACCAGATTATATAAAAATGGCGACTGATTCGTGGACACGCATTCCAATTTCTATTGAAAAGGCTGTTTATAATATTTTAGGAAATAATGCAAAGCTTTTAATATCATATCATTTTGTAAATAATTTAGGAGTTCCGGTGCTTAATTCTCCGGAGATATCTATAAGTACAGGTGATAGAAGAATTATGCTTCCAGTAAGATGTCCTAAGTCGGAATTAAAAAATGCTTTTTTTACTGTAAGAATAAATTTTGCGAAAAATGAAAATTCCAGCAAACATATATTTGAAAAAAGTATAAAGCTTATGCTAAATAAAATAGATGAGGTGGATTATGTTTAAAGAAGCGATATGCAAATTAAAAAAACATCAATTTCTGTTTGAAGAGCTTGTCAAGCGTGACTTTAAAAAGAAGTACAAGCGTACTGTTTTGGGTATGTTTTGGAGTGTGCTGTCACCGCTTTTTCAATTGCTTGTAATGAGTATAGTGTTTACTAAGCTTTTTGGAAGGAATATGGAGCATTATACGATTTATCTGTTTTCCGGAAATCTTCTTTTTGCGTTTTTTAAAGAATCTACAACAAGCGGAATGCATTCTTTGATGTCAAATGCAAATATAATAAAGAAAATAAATCTTCCGAAATATATTTTTCTGCTTTCAAAAGAAGTGTCCTCCTGCATAAATTTTGGACTTACATTGATAATATACTTCTTATTTGTATTGATCGATAGCGTACCTATAACATGGCGGTTTATTATGCTGATATACCCGATCGTATTTATGCTTATTTTTAATATAGGTGTTGGATTTATTCTTTCAGCATTATTCGTACTTTTTAAAGATATACAATATCTTTATGATGTATTTACGCTTATGCTTATGTATTTGTCTGCAATATTTTATACAACAGATGTTTTTTCTCCAATGATGCAGAATCTTTTCTATTGCAATCCTATTTACTGCTATATCACATACTTCAGACAAATAGTCCTTAATCAAACAGTCCCGTCTGCAATGCTTCATATGCTCTGTGCAGTGTATGCTGTTATTGTGCTTGGAATAGGCTGTATTGTTTATAAAAAGCTGAATTATAAATTTGTGTATTTTATGTAAGGAGAATAGAATATGGAAAAGTCAGAAAACAAAATAATTGTGGATAATATTTCTGTAAGATATATTCTTGGAGATTTTAAAGAAACTGGACTTAAAGATTTTGTAATTCAGAAGATCAAAGGAACTTATAAGAAAAATGAATTCTGGGCAGTAAAAGATGTTTCATTTAATGTTGGAAAGGGCGAGCTTATAGGAATAGTGGGTACAAATGGAGCTGGAAAATCTACTTTACTCAAGGTTATTTCAGGAATAATGATCCCAACAGAAGGAAATCTGTCTATACGTGGAAATATAGCATCGCTTTTGGAGCTTGGAAGCGGATTTGACGGTGAGCTTACTGTAAAGGAAAATGCTTTCCTACGTGGTGCAATGCTTGGATATACCAGAGAATTTATGAATGAAACATACGGAAAAATATTAGAATTTGCAGAGCTTGAGGAATTTGAAAATCATCTCTTTAAGAATCTTTCTTCAGGTATGAAATCAAGACTTGCATTTTCTATAGCTTGTCTTGTAAGCCCTGAAATACTTATTCTTGATGAGGTTTTATCTGTAGGTGATGGAGCATTCAGGCAAAAGAGCGAAGACAAAATGATGGAAATCATAAAGGGCGGAGCTACAACCCTTCTTGTTTCACATTCCCTTGCACAGATACGCAGACTTGCTACAAAGGTTCTTTGGCTTGACCATGGCAAGCAGGTAGCATTTGGCGATACAGCCTCTATATGTGATGATTATGATCAATTCTTAAAAGAGAAAAAGGCAAAGTCTAAGAAAAAGTAATAAGCAGAAAAATTATTAGTAAAGCAAATTAGTTTAGTTAGTTTA
>CANOIR010000065.1 GCA_947566125.1 uncultured Ruminococcus sp.
GGATTTCCGTGAAGAGATAAGAAATGAACTGAATGATTGGATACGCACTACCGATGAAGCTGATGGCTGCATTGATTTTGATAAAGCAGTAAATGACCCTATGCACTTATCACGTTTTGCAGATGGATTTGACAGCGGTGACCACCTGCACCCAAGTGCTGATGCATATAAAGCAATGGCAGAATCAGTGCCGGAAGAAATTATAATATAACATAAAAACCTGTGTTCATAGGCATAATCACAAATCTCCTATGAACACAGGTTTTATATTTTTATATAAAAGCAATCTTACTTCTTGTTTTTAGGTGAATCCGAACGCATTGTAAGTGCTATTCTCTTTCTTTTGACATCAACATCAAGTACACGAACCTTTACAACATCGCCTACCTTTACAACATCAAGCGGATGCTTAACATGACGGTTTGACAGTTGGGATATATGTACAAGCCCGTCTTCGTGAACACCTATATCTACAAAACAGCCAAAATCTATAACATTTCTTACTGTTCCCAAAAATTCCATGCCGGGTTTAAGGTCCTTTATCTCCATTATATCCCCACTTCTCATAAGCGGCGGCGGCAGTTCATCTCGTGGATCACGTCCGGGTTTTGCAAGTTCCTTTAAAATATCTTTTACAGTAGGAATGCCAACCCCAGCATTTTCTGCAATTGCACTTATATTTTTACTTTCTGCAATAGTAGGAATATCATTGAGTGATTTTACAGACATATCAGAAAGCGTAAAGCCGCATTGCTCCAAGATTTTTTTGGCAGCATCATAACTTTCCGGATGCACTGCTGTATTGTCAAGAGGATTTTTTGCTTCCGGTACTCTTAAAAATCCTGCACACTGCTCAAATGCTTTCGGTCCGAGTTTAGCAACTTTTTTAAGCTGTTTTCTATCTGTAAACGCACCATTTTCACTTCTATAAGATACGATATTTTTTGCAATAGTTTTATTTATGCCTGCAATATGTGACAACAGCGAAAATGACGCTGTATTCAAATCAACGCCTACATGGTTTACACAATCCTCCACTACGCCGTCAAGTGCTGATTTAAGTTCATTTTTTGGCATATCATGTTGATACTGACCAACACCTATAGACTGAGGATCTATTTTTACAAGTTCTGCAAGAGGATCTTGCAAACGGCGTGCAATAGAAACAGCACTTCTAAGTGATACATCATATTCAGGAAATTCTTCTGCTGCAAGTTCAGAGGCTGAATATACAGAGGCACCTGCCTCTGATACTACCATATATGCAGTTTCAAATGAGATACTTTTTAAAACATCTGCAACAACAGCTTCTGCTTCTCTTGAGGCTGTTCCATTTCCAATAGAAACAGCAGTTACATGATGCTCATTTATCATTCTGCGAATGGTTTCTTTACCCTGCTCCATTTTAATGCCTTCGCCTATGGTTATATATGCCACACCTGTATCAAGAACTTTGCCTGTTGGGTCAACCACGGCAAGTTTACAGCCTGTACGATAACCGGGATCTACGCCCAAAACAGTTTTATTTTTTATTGGTGCACTCATCAAAAGCTGTCTAAGATTTGAAGCAAAGACCTTTATTGCAGCAGCATCAGCAGTTTCTGTAAGCTCACGTCTTACCTCACGTTCTACAGCAGGAAAAAGCAATCTTGAAAAGGCATCTTCAGCAGCAACTTTTACAAGCAGTCCGCATGGACTGTCATTTTTTACAAATTTACGTACTATAACAGCTTCGCCCTTGCCGTCCGGAAGTGATATGCTTACTTTTAAAATGCCTTCACGTTCTCCTCTGTCCAGTGCAAGAACTCTATGACCAACAAGCTTTTCAACAGGTTCACTGTAATCATAATACATCTGATATGGCGTTTCAGTTTCCATATCAGATGCCTTTGAAAAAATCGTGCCTGAAAGCTGTGTAAACCTTCTCATCTGCTTACGAAGATCTGCGTTATTTGCCATTTCTTCAGCCAAAATATCCATTGCACCTTGAATAGCTTCTTCTATATTATTCACACCAAGCTCTTCATTCAAATATGCCTCTGCTTCCTTTTCGGGAATTACAGTGCTTTTCTGCTCCATAATAATACGTGCCAAAGGCTCAAGACCTTTTGCAATAGCAGCTGAGGCTCTTGTTTTTCTCTTTGGACGATAAGGAAGGTACAAATCCTCTGTTTCTACAAGAGTATCAGCATTTTGAATCTTCTCACGCAGTTCTTCTGTAAGCTTTCCCTGACTGTCTATTGCTGTTATTATTTCTTCTTTGCGTGTTTCAAGTTTTCTTAAATATTGCAGTCTTGTGTCAAGCTCACGCAAAACCTGATCGTCAAGAGAGCCGGTAACTTCTTTTCTATATCTTGCAATAAACGGAATAGTCTTGCCTTCATCCAAAAGCTCTACCGCACGGTCTACCTGCTGTGGTCTGAGTTTAAGTTCCTCTGCAATTTTTAAATTGATATTCATATAACATTTTCTCCTTGATTTTTAGCTTATGCATTTTATTGCAGTGCAAGTCCAGAAGAATCATAACCAAAACTGTCATAACTTCTTAGGAGCAGTGCTGCAAGTTTTTGCGAAGAAATATCCTCCAAATCGTTTCCAGTGACCCATTCATAGTTTAATTTTAAATCTATAAGCCGTGAAGAAAGATCCTTTTGCTGTTTTATAAAGTCCTTTCTGGTCATGCTGTGAACGCTCTGTTCTTCATCGTAATAAGTATATTTATATTCATTATTAGTAAGAATCTCGCTTAAAAAATATTCTTTAAAGATTTGATTTTCATGCAGGTAAAAACAACCTAGCGAGGTTTTGCTCCCATTCGTTTTCTGCTGATAATCTGTAGTGAGATACAGCATTTCTTTTGTATCAGGTGCATAGCAAAGCGACAGACTCTGACCTATGTCAAAGAAACCATGATCTTTATCAAAATCTACATTTATATTTTCTAAAGTACAACTGCGTACACGATATGCAGCGATCTTGGTAACAGAATTTTCATTATCATAAGAAATACTTATAAGCTCCGGACTTCCATCAAAATCCATATCAATAAAACAACACGCATTGTATCCGTTTTCAGGTTTTTCAAGAAGCCATTCATATCTGTTTCTTACAAGCATCATTACTATATCTTCCGAAGAATATACAATGTTCTGAGCATCCGGAACAGCATCAATAGTATTTTTTGTTTTCCAGATATAGACACCGGAAATAACTCCAGCAAGAATACATATTTCTGTAAAAACTGTAAATATATGCAGAAGATTACGTTTCATACGCTTGCTTAGAAATCTCCTGTTTCCTTCTGAATCGTCAAGTGAATCGTCTAAGCCCTTATTAAAAATCGGCATAGGCGGCAATTCGCTCCAATGGAACTCATTTTCCAAAGAAATTTCAAATCCGCAAAATTTACATTTCACACAGCCATCTTCAATTTTATGACCACACTCAGGACAAACCATAGGGGTACACTTCCTTTCCTACAGTTACTACATACGTAATAGTATAACACAATATCAAATTATTTGCAAGTATTTTGTTGTCCCGTTATTTTCAAGCGTTTTATTGTTCTGTTATTTGCAAGTATTTTGTTATTCTCACTTGACTTTTTATGGTATATCTGATATACTCAAAAGTAATGAAAAAATCAATAATGAAAGTTGTGTGATTATGAAACGTCTTCATTTCTTATTTTCACTTTATGTTGGTAAAGTAATTATGAAATTAACAAAGTGGATCCCAAAAATATCAGGCTCCACATGGCCGGGCGGAATCGCCAGTATTCTTATGAAAAATTTTCTAAAACACTTCCGTTTTCATGAAAATACTAAAATAGTTATGGTTACCGGAACAAGCGGAAAAACTACAACTACGGGTATGGTAGCAGAGCTTATAAGAAGTTCCGGTAAATCTATTTGTACAAATGAACTTGGTGCAAATATGGACCGTGGTGTTGCAACAGCACTTATCGGAGACTCTGATATGTCAGGTCGTGTAAATGTCGACTATGTTGTTTTGGAAGTTGATGAACGCTATCTTAGAATAATTACAAAACAGCTTAAACCTGATGTTATAATCATGACAAATATCCTTAAGGACCAATCACAAAGAAACGGTGAACCGGGTATTATCATGAGAAAAATAAGAGAAGCTGTTACAAATGATGTTCATCTCATTCTAAACCGTGATGAACCAAATAATGCGTCTATCGGCTTTAAGCATCCTTCAGTAGAATATTACGGCGTTAAGGGTTCTCCGTCATATAAATCCGAAAATCAGTTTACAGTTTCATGCATTTGTCCGGTATGTTCCGGTATTATTCGTTATGAATATGAAAATATGCTTGGCGTTGGTAAATTTGCATGTGAAAACTGTGATATGAAAAGCGAAGATGATGCTACAGTTGTATCTTTAATAAACGAAAATACAATTTGCGTAAATGATAAGAAATTCAAAGCAAAATATCTTTCAACATATTTCCTCTACTGCTATGCTTCTCTCATAGCGTTTGCAGCACACGAAGGATTTTCGTATGAAGAACTTCAAACCTCTATAAATAAGTTTACCATCCAAAGCGGCAGAACGGAAGATTTGGATATTGGCGACAAGATGATCCACTATCTTAGAATGAAACAGGAAACACCTATTACACTTCAAAATTCAATTGATGTCACCTACAATGACCCTGCTGCTAAGTTAGTTGTATTGGATTTAAGCGAAGTAGTAGACTTCCAGCCGCATTATACTGGAAATTATTATTCATACGACTGTGACTTTGGAAAACTCGAAAAGAGCAACGTTATAAAATATATATGCATGTCAAAAACAGTTTGTTACGATGCTGCAACAAGACTTATATTAGAAGGCATTCCTAAGGACAAGATCCAGGTTGTACCTACTGATGATTACGATGTACTGCTTAAAGAACTTGAACAATATGATTGTAAACAGGTATACTTGCTCACATGGATGCATTCTTATTATAAATGCCTTGGCAGCGTAGAAAAATATCGTAAAGATAGGGGGATCGACTGATGGAGATAAATGTACTTTGGCTGTATCCTGATAAAATGAATCTGCACGGTGACCGTGGAAATATGATGGCACTCTCTGAGATAGCATCTGCAATGGATATTACTTTGAATATAAAACGTGCAAATTCTTCTTCTGAAGTGGATGACCTTTATGATACTGATTTTATTTATATAGGTTCAGGTCAGATGGGACATATGCAGACACTTACAAACGATTTAAAGAAAATAGAAAATAAGCTGAAAAATTATATTGAAAATAATGGTTACTTCCTTGTTACCGGTTCAAGCGGCTGTATGGTTTCAAAAAGCTTTACAAGATATGACGGCACTACAGCAAATGGTCTTGGATTTATAGATATGACAGCAAAGGAACTTAACCGTACAAAAATGCCATATGTCACAAAAGAAGTTTATGGCGATGATATTCTGTTCAAAACTAATGATGATATGGAAATTGTAGGGTGCCAGATCCAGTGTATGGATTTTGATTTGAAAAATAATGATGCGTTCGGCAAAGTTATATATGGTTATGGCAATAATACAACTGACGGCAAAGAAGGAGCTAGATATAAAAACTTAATTTTTACAAATACAGTAGGTCCTCTTCTCTCATTGAATCCATGGTTAGGAATAAAAATATTGTCTGATATTTCAGAGAAAAAAGGCGTGTCTATGAAGGACTTTGATGAAAATAAAGTTTCATATATGAATTACGCTCGTGAATCAATGAAGCTGAAAAAACAATTCATCAAAGAAAAATTCAAACTTCCGGGACTTCATTCTGATATTTAAGGCAATATAAAAATCTTGTTATAAAAATCTCGGCGCAGCATTTAAACAGCATTAAATTGCATCGCTGAGATTTTATTTTTTTATTTAAAATCAAAAAATGCATATTTATATTGACATCTGCGATAATAAATGTTATAATTTTACCAGTATTAAATTAAATTTGAATGGAATAATAGCCTAAAAAGGCTTTCAAAGGAGGAACTATCCATATGAAAAAAAGAATCGGAATTCTTACAAGCGGCGGTGACTGTCCTGGTCTTAATGCTACAATAAGAGGTGTTGCTAAAGCTTGCTATGAAATGCTTGGTCAAGATAATGTAGAAATCGTAGGAGTTTGCAATGGGTACTATGGTCTTATAAATAATATATGCCGTGATATGAAACCGGAAGATTTTTCCGGCATTCTCACCAGGGGCGGTACTATTCTTGGAACAAAGCGTCAGCCATTTAAGATGATGACCGTTATCGGCGATGATAAAATCGATAAGGTCAAAAATATGAAACGTACCTATAAAGACCAAAAGCTTGACTGCCTGCTTACACTTGGCGGAAACGGAACTCATAAAACTTCAAAGCTTCTTTTCGATGAAGGTCTTAATATAATTGGTCTGCCTAAAACTATTGACAATGATATTTATGGTACTGATGTTACATTTGGTTTTCATACAGCAGTAGACATTGCTACAGATGCGATTGACCGTCTGCACTCTACAGCAAACAGCCATTCACGTATACTGCTTTGTGAAATTATGGGAAATAAAGCAGGCTGGCTTACTCTTTATTCCGGTATCTCCGGCGGTGCAGATATTATTCTTATTCCTGAAATTCCATATGATATTGACAAGGTATGTGAATCTGTTGTAAAACGCAATGAAGGCGGAAAGAACTTCTCTATTATAGCTGTAGCAGAGGGCTGTTTTGATGTTGCGGAAGCTAAGCTTAAGAAAAAAGAACGCAACAGACTTCGTCAGGAAGCAGGAATCGTAACTGCAACAAACCGCATTGCGTCACAAATTCAAAAGAATACCGGACTTGAAGCAAGGGTTTGCGTTCCCGGACATATGCTGCGTGGCGGAATTCCAAGTGCATATGATAGACTATTGGCTACTCAATTTGGTGAATATGCAGCACAGCTTATACGTGACGGAAAATATGGCTTAACTGTAGCTAAGAAAAACGGCTGTATTACTGCAAATAAGCTTGAAGATATTGCCGGCAAAACAAAATTCGTTGAAAAAGATTGCCAGGAAGTTACAACTGCAAGAAATATCGGCATTTCTTTTGGCGACTGATAATTATAAAAAATAAAAACTAGCTCTATACTAAAAGTTGGGAAAACCAGAAAGAGCCTACAAAATAAAAATCAAAGAAAATAGAGCATATATAGCAAAAATCTGTTAAAATGGAATTGAAAAGAAACCATAACAGATAGGAGAATCATATATGCTCTATACTCATATTCGGATGTCTTCTATTTCTGACAGCATTCCTTCAAGACTTAGTTTTTTCATGATGCATCTTTCTTTTAACTTTTTCTTTTATTATACCATGTTTCATTCTTGTATTGCTTTTGTTCATTTTTATTTACTTATTAAAACGACATGAATTCTCATCGTTTCTTATTGTTTTTTTGAACTAGATGTTATATAATGAAATAAACCAACAGAGCGAAACATCTGAATTTAAATAATTATTGGGAGGAAGTTTTTATATGAAGAGAAATCATGGGTTAGACTTTACAAAAGCTGTATGCGCATTTATGGTAATATGCATCCATGCACCGTTTCCAGGTGTTATGTCACTTGCGTACACTTAAGAGAAGAGATATAATAGTAGAATGAAAGATAAA
>CANOIR010000066.1 GCA_947566125.1 uncultured Ruminococcus sp.
TATCTACAATTTTATCACCCCAATTAGAATCATTTACTTTTTCACTTATATATTTTCCAAAGTCCCAATATAAAGATATTAATTCTTCATTTACTTTTTTATATGCATTATTTCTTCTAGTTTCAATCATACTTATAATTTCATTAAAGTTTAACTCTAATTCATTCATAAAAAAACACCTTACAACCTACATTTTGCAGAATAGGTGGACAAAATGAAGATGATGTACAAATATAATACAAAAATGCGAAGTCTTTTTATTGTAAATTTTGAATAAGAACCGTTCGGTATTAACGAACGGCACTTATTAGGGGAAATATTAGAGTACCCGCCAGTGTTTTATTGACAAGCAAATACTTTAATAAAATTATATCAACTTACTTTTCCTTATTATACCATTTTTACAACAAAAATAGTAATTTGTTAACCTGTTATTATTTATTTGAATTTATCTATGATAATTTTTACAAAAAAATATAATAAGAACCGTTCAATTTATATGAACGGTTCTTATTCGGGGAAATATTAGAATGCCTGCCGACATTATCTATTGATATAATTATAATGTTAAAAAATTATTTTTTCAACTCAATAATTGCAGATTCAGTGGACAAAATGAAGAAATTATCTTGATTTGCGGGTGAAAATATGATATAATAAATAAAAAAATGAGGTGTATATTATGCTGGACAAAAACAAAAGAAAACTCATAGGAGTGGTTACTGCAAGTGCTTCACAAAGTGAACAAAAGCAGCTTCTTGCCGGCATTATTTCTCGTGCAAATGAGCTTAATGCAAATGTCGCTGTTTTTTCAAATATATATAATACAGCTAAATATCATGCTCATATAGAAGTGGAAAATAAAATATATGATTTAATCAATTCCCAAAAAATAGATGGTATTATAGTAATTTCTGAGTCTATATTAAATGAAACATTACTTGAAAATATAAAGCAAAAGCTCCTTAGCCGTACAGACATACCTATTGTTGCTATCGGCGATGTTATACCTGAATTTCAATCTATTGATAATGACACTATGACGGATGTTATGAAAATTGCTGAACATCTTATTGAAGTACACGGTTTCACCGATATTCATATGCTAACAGGTCCAATATCTCTAAATATTTCGAATATACGTGTGGAAGGATACAAAAAAGCTCTTGTGTCTCATGGCATACCCTTTGATGAACATAAAGTAATATATGGTAATTTTTGGATGAATACCGGTGAAGATCTTGCTATGGAATATATTACAGGAAAAAGACCGCTTCCTGAGGCTATTATTTGTGCAAACGATTATATGGCATACGGTCTTTGTGATGCGTTCCTTGAAAATGGAATATCCGTACCGAAAGACGTTACAGTAATAGGATATGAATTTGTTGGCGACAGATATTATCATGAACCTGTATTGACAACCTATTTAAGAAATAGAAAAGCTGTAGGAATAAAAGCTGCTGATACTCTTTGTGCGATAATGAATGGAACTGAACCAAATGAAGTTTCATTAGATGGCTATATGATTTACGGAAATAGCTGTAGTTGCTGCTTAGATAATAAAATGTTATTTAAAGAACTATCTATCATAAGACATGAACTGTTTTTCAACAGCTTAAATCTTGTGGGCAACTTTGAACAGCAACTAACTACGTGCCGTTCTATTCCTGACTACATTAGCATTCTCCAACAATTTGCATATTTAATTCGTGATGCTAAGGGCATATATTTATGTTTATATGAAAATTGGTGTGAATCTGAATTTTCAGAGAACCATAATATTTCAAGCTATAGTGAAGCAATGACGTGCTACACAGTTATCTGCCCTGAAGATCATTTATATGAACCTCAACTTTTTAATAAATATGAACTTTATCCTGATACAATTTCTAAATTTCAAAATAAACTTGCACTATATTTCTGCCCAATATTCTTTTCCGGAAGAGATTTGGGATATTTTATTCTTCAATATGACAAACCTGACGGATATGACCCTTCTTTCCGTAATTGGCTTAAAATCGCAACAACAGCCCTTGAATTTCTACGTATAAAAAACGATATAAATACCCTTCTTGAGCATAATAATTTATCATCACAGCACGATTCTCTCACTGGTCTATATAATAAAAATGGATTAAGAGATGAACTTAAATATCTAATAAATGAAACTTCTCCTGAAGATAAAATAATTTTAGTACTTTTTCATTCAGAATTTTCTAATAATGATGAAAGTATAGCAAAAAAACATATTTCAGTCAAGATTGATTTAGAGATTGCCGATATGCTTAAAAAGATAACTGAAAACAATAAAACAATCGGTGCTAAAATTAGCAGTGAGGTTTATGCTTATGCTGCCGTAGGAAAATATGATAATTCTGATGCACAGCTTATTGCAGATAATATCAATATCCTTATAAATCAAGGCGAATGCTACACCCAAAATTGTGAGATTGACGCAACGGTTATCTGTTCGGAATGTGTAGATATAGATTGCTTTGATTTTGAATATGAACTGGCTAAACTGGAAAAATCTCTTGCTGAAGAAATGGATATAATTTACAAACGTAGAAAAAATATCTATTATAAAAATCTTATACATATAAGAAGTATGCTTTATCGTGATCCAAAAGCTGAATGGGATTCACAGTATATATGCCGTGATATGCATTTGAGCAACGGACATTTTCGTGCAACCTATAAAGAATTATTTGATGTAAGCTTTCATCAAGATGTTATTCAAAGTAAAATATCATATGCTAAATACCTGCTTATATCTACTGTACTGAGTTTACCAGCCATTGCTGACAAGTGCGGATATTATGACTATAAATACTTTCTGCGTCAATTCAAAAATTTTGTAGGAAGTACGCCGAATGTATATAGAAAAAATACAATGCTGTTTTATAAGAATCAATAAACATCTCCTATTAAAGCCTAAGTAATAGAAACTTTATCTTTGGATTTGGTATATGATATAAGTAAACTTAAGAAAAGAAAGGCGTGAATTATATGTGCAGCAAGATAACATATCTTGTAGGGTTAATGTTTGATGATATACCATACAGCATAGAAACAAGTGAAGCTCAAAAGAAAATAGAGTATGCACTTTATGAAAAATACTCTGAACTTTGCAAAATCAAATCTGAAGGTGAAGCACTTGACGATATACTTTCTAAATATGGCAAGCTCTCACAAATGGCAGAGCTTGCAGGTTATTCATCAAAACAGACAAAAGCTTGGAGAAATTCAGGCGGAGCAATAGAACTTAAACCAACAAAGAAACTGCTATTTAAACAGCATCAGCGTATCTATGTTATCTCATTTTTTGTTGTTGCAGCTTTTATGGAACTGCTTTGGGTGATATATAATGCTTTTAATTTTAACAAAGAATTTTTCTTTGCACTTCCCCTAACAGTTATCTACGTTTTTATTGCGTTCAAGTTTATCAGAATTATAATTCAGACTGAGAGCTATGGCAAAGATGTAAAATATGACAATGCAGCATTTTATTATTTGCGTTCTTTATCGGATAAATATACAAAACGGCTTTTCAATTCTATCGTATTACTGATTTCTGCCGTATTTTTATTCATTGTCTCACAAATGAGCTTCTATTTTTTCGGCAACTCCAAATCGGCAGAGTTTGCGGAAAACTCTTTATTTAATGTAATACTGGTGGAGATACCGCTGTTTATTATGATAAAAAACATAATTTTTTATAGCATTATACGCAATCGGATCGATCTGCCTAAAAAGAAAAAAGTTAAACGATACGGCGTTGTAATATGTACTTTTTCATTGATATATTGGACAGGAGTCACGCTTTTTACGATAATTGTAAGCAAAAGCATAAATTATCCTGTAAATATTTTTATCACAGCAGCTATTATATTTGCTTTTATAATATTGATAATGAATTTTACTTTGAGAAAAAAGGTTACATTTAAAAACCTTGTTTTCAACGGAAAGAGATTTGCAGTTGTAGCATCTGTAGTTGCTCTTATAGCTGGCTTTACAATGTTGCAGCGTGATACTTGGTACACTCAAAGCTATATAAATTCAGTTCCAGTTGTAGAACATAATACTCATAAAATAGAATACAACGATAAAACTGGCGTTTATACTATCACCTCTTCTACTGAAGATTTTAAGATACTTCATCTTACAGATATTCACATCGGAGGAAGTCTTTACTCATATAGTAAGGATTTAAAAGCATTAAAGGCTTGTTATGCCGAGATAGAATATACTCACCCAGATTTTGTTATTGTAACAGGCGATATGTGTTTTCCTATGGGAATTATGTCCATGTCGCTAAATAATTCAGCTCCTGTTCAGCAATTTGCCGCATTTATGCGTAACATCGGTATACCTTGGGCGTTTACCTATGGCAATCACGATACAGAAAATCTTTCAACTCTTAATAAACAGCAACTAAACGAAGTTTATAAATCCCTTTCATATAAAACTTCAGGCAATTTGCTTTATCCCTATATACAGCCTAATGTTACGGGTAGAAACAATCAACTCATTGAGATAAGAAATATAGACAGCTCATTAAACACAGCTCTATTTATGATAGACTCAAACGCTTACACAGGTGAAGGTATAAATGTTTATGACTATATTCATGACGACCAAGTAGAGTGGTACAAAAAAGAAGTAGAGCGACTTAATAAAGAAAAAGGAAGTGCGGTAAATTCGTTGTGCTTTTTCCATATTCCACTTCAGGAGTATAAAACGGCTACAGAACTGTATCTGTCTGGAAGCAACGAAGTAAAATATTTCTTTGGAGAGAATCCTGGCGATCACGGAGGTATAACGAACGATCTTGTATGTTGTTCAGATTATCCAAGTAAGTTATTTGATACAGCTCTTGAACTTGGCAGTACCACAGGCTTTTTTTGCGGACATGACCATTATAACAATGCATCTTTAGAATATAAAGGCATTCGACTTACCTATGGAATGAGTATTGACTATCTCGCTATGCCCGGCATTGGAAAAGAAACAAAGCAGCGAGGCGCAGAGTTGATAACGATTCATCCAGACAGCACATGGGACTTAGAGCAGATACCTCTAACGTTAATTAACTAATATGACAAAATATTGAAATTATGAATCTGTTCTTGATGCAATACTCTGCTAAAGTTCTTTTGCATTTAGTACAGGTTCTTTTTTAATTTCAAAATCTATAAAGAATTCCGATAAGGCTGAAGCAAACCTTATCGGAATTATAATATTTATTAAATTTTAGCTTATATTATACAATATCGTCATTGTTATTTTGCAACAGCATTTGTTTTAACAAACACAAATCAATTACATTTAAAGATTGGTCTTCTGATAAATCAGCACGTCTTCCCTGCTCTTTGTTTAGAGGAGTCATTGATACCAAATATTTTTGCAACAAAACAGCATCCGATACAGAAACTGTTCCATCTATGTTTACATCACCTTTCAAAATAGGCATTTCTTTTGGCTGCAATGACAATAAATAAGTAAACGGAGAATTCCAGTAGATTGTGATTTCATTTGTAGAATAACTTTCAGAATGATCGACATATCGTTTTGCACTTGGTGTATTGATTAGATATGCCTTTGCTGCACTATCCTCCAGATTGGAATTAACGCCACCAACTAACATACCTTTCATTGCTTGCTTTTTTGCCATAGAGGGACGATGGTGTGGGTTTTGCGGAGAAACTGTACCATATCCTGTTACATAACATACGCCGTTTGGATTTCTTCCAAGCAGATAGTTCAAATTGGAAGCAGATGCTATTTTATAGGTATCTTCTCCTGTTAACTGATATGCCAATCCAAGTATAACACCTGCATTTGCAACAGTCATATTACTACCCCAGTTAAAAGAAGAAATCGCTACACCATATGCGTTGTTATTGGTTGTTGACGCAAATTTAGTTGCTTCGGAAACGATAGCATTTTTTGCTTTTGTATACACATCGTATGTTTCATCAATTCCTTCCATTGTGACAATTGCAATATTGCCATAATCCCCTACTGTTGTCCAGTCCATTCCTGTTCTGACTGTCATGTTTTTTAATGCAGTAAGATAAACTTCTTCTCTGGTAGCACGATACATCTGAGCAGCTGCCCAATATCTTTCATCTTTATCTGAACTGTCACCATAATCACCAGTTGTAATATCTTCCGGATTTTTAAAAATCATATTTGGATTTTCTTCCAAAAATGCCCACGCTTGTTTAGCGGCTTCTAAACATTTTTCTGCAAATGCTGTATCAATTTCATAATAAAATTCATATGCCATTGCCATAGAAGCACAAAAATCAGCAGTAGCAGTTGTTGAAATTGGTGTTACAATAAGCGGTGCCATTTCATATTCAGGCATAACATAACCAGGGAAATTTGCACAAGTTACTTTATGATACACTCCGCCTGATTTATCTTGCATTTTCAACATCCATTCCAGCTCATATCGCACTTCATCCAGAATATCGGGTATATCATTACCACTTTCAGGAATTCCTAAATCATCACCATAAAGCTCTGGATTGGCAGCATATGCATACAGCAAATCTGCAACTGCTTTTGCACCAGGAACAACATAGCGACCATAGTCACCGGCATCATGCCATCCACCACTTACATCTATTTTGTCATTAGTACCATAAACCTGTGCCAGTGTATCATGACAAGCAGTGTGTCCAAAGGCATCATCTTTTATTTCTGTTCCGCAGCGTTGCAAATACAACATTTTTACAGAATCATTTAAAACATTATTATATACATTATCTGCAATTTCAAATGAATAAGAATCATCCAAATCTCCGCACGTAATATAGTATGTTCCAGGTTCTGTTATAGAAGAAAAATCTCCAAACCAGTCTGTTTCGTCTGAACTTGTGTTGCTTTTTTCTCCATAAAGATCACCTGTAAGAACAATTTCATTCGTATCTGCATCAACAACAGAAAATGTTGTTTCATCTGTAACATCTCTAAATACAGCAATTTTTTCACTTTGAGGCTGATAGCCAATTTGATTTGTAACTATAGACGGTTCATAAGGCATAAAGGATTTATAATCAACTTTACTGTCATCTACCAGTTCCAATGATACATTATCCAAATAAATTGTGTGTTCATCAAGCGATACGCCTTGATAACCACAATTAAATACCAGCTTTGCCATAATATCGGTTTCCGACTGCATAGTAAAGGTGTAATCTATTGTTTGTGGCTCTGATGTAAGATTCAGTTTCTTGTATGTATAAGATTGATAAGTGCCGCCGTTTTGTTGAATCATTCCCTCTACTGTACGATCAACGGTAGATGAAATGTCATATTTCAAATGGTATACACCGTTTTGATACAGCGGAACAATATCATAATATACCTGTACACCATAACTTACTTTTCCTGTATTGCTTACTTTTAATGCAAGTTGTCCATCT
>CANOIR010000067.1 GCA_947566125.1 uncultured Ruminococcus sp.
TTCGCTGCCTTTAGTTAAAGTGCAGCTTGCTACTTTATGCCACGGAGCAGTGGCAGCAGTTGTACTTTTATCATAAGCGTAACAACCTTTTATAGGAATCCCATGCTTCGAAATATCCAACTACAACAGAAGCAGCAATTCCAACAAGTTCATGGAATCAAAATTATAAAAAACAGCAATTTGCAAGAAAACAAACTTTTAACAAATTAAAGAGCAAAAACCATGAAGATTGATGATGTGTTTCATATCATTGTCAATGACATAGATTCAATGCCTGTACAACGATATAGTATAGCACATGAAATAGGGCATATATTATTAAGCAATGGACTGAGAGAGTACGAAGCGGAACGATTCGCAATTGGTATACTTGCGCCTGCTTGTGTGCTCTGGAAGCTTAATCTTCATTCAGCAGAAGATATTGCAAAGGTATGCAATATTTCTATTACGGCTGCTAAAAACCGTGCCAAAAGAATGGAGATTCTATACGCTCGCAATAAGTTTTTGACATCGCCGCTTGAACGGCAGGTGTATAGCCAGTTTCTTGATTTTATTGACAAAAATAATGATATGGGAAGTAGTTCCCATATCAAGCGAGTTTAGTTCCCATATTCCCGTATCATTTTAAACTTTTATTTGCTGCTGTGTTTAAAGCGTTGTTTAAATATCAGCGCCTAAAAATCAACGTGTTTTCGGTCTTTTAAACATTCAGAATCAATATTTAAACACGATTTAAACGGCATTTGCAAAATTTAAACGCAAAAAAATAAAACGCCCGGATTTGAGCAAACAAGCTAATTTTCCGGGCGTTTTCGTTGACGCCTCATAATTTATTCATTTTTACAATTCCATCTCATTACATGTTAAATATCACGCATTTTCGGCATATTCAGCTGTATTCATTCGTATTAAAGCCTATTAAACCTCTCTACACCTTTTTTGCATTATGCATGTCAACTCACACAAAAATACGGCAGAACATAATAAAAATCGTCCTCATCAGTTGGTGGAAAAACAAGTACAAATGCCGTTATATCGGTTGTTGATGACAAATCCAATCCGCCGTAGCAGACACGTCCTGCAAGGAAATCTTCATCAAAAGCAACTTTGCACTTATCCCATTTTTCCATAGGCATCCAGCGGACAGCCTGCTTCACCCATTGATTCAAACGAAGCTGCCGGAAAGCATTTTCTTCACCGGGAGTTTCCTTTGCAGAGTTACACGCAGCAACGACCTTATCCATACCGATAGTTTTATCAAGACTCGGATTAGCCTTTTTCCAGACCTCCGGAGAAGTCCAGTCCTCGGATTCATCCGCACCGTAAATGACAGGATAAAAGGTAGGATCGTGCTTTCTGCCCTCAAGGAGTAGTCTTTTTATATGCCTTAGAAATAACGTACCAACGCTGCCGGTTTTGGAAGCGGTTTGTAAGGCCTTCGGAATTACTTTGGCGCAGTTCTTCTTAGAGGGAGATGAGCCGAATGCGCTGACACCTGAACAGCAAGAGTTGTTTTCCAGGTGGAGTTCCTTGACCGATGAACAGAAGCGATTATTACTCGACCTCATGAATACGATATAAAAAGCACATTGAATTCCTAATTGAGGAAATACAATGTGATTTTTATTTACTGTTTTTCTATCTTGTTGAAGTGTCCCCAAAATCAAGGACAGTAGAAAAATTGTTTAATCGTTTAAAATGATTGCAATGCCTAATGAAGTAGAACGCAGCGGAATGGAATCAGGCATTGCAATCTTCGCTCATCATACGATAATTGGATATTTACCGGTAATGGTATATTTGTAAAAGACTGATGGCGACTGCTTAGCTAAATCCCATTGATATCGTTCATTATTGTAGTAGTCGAACCAGTCTTCAACTGCTTCACAGATTTCTTTGTGAGCAGAGCAATTGAGGATATCATTTTCGTCCTTCATATGACCGAAGAAACTTTCCTGTGGTGCATCATCCCAGCAATTTGCTTTTCGTGACATTGACCTCAGATTATTGCTTTTTTACCGCCTTTTCAAGGAGCATCCACTTTTTTGACCTCATGTAAAATTAGATGTCCATTATTTTGGACTTGTCTATTTCTCCGTGTCCACTTTTCGGGGTATAATTCAGAAGCGATTTCAATCATAAAACGATAACTTCAAAAATCAAACGTTAACCTTTAAAAATAAAATGATTACTTGCTATCGTTTTATGATAAGCCGAAAATGCCTTGTTTCTCGGTTTTTTTACAATATAAAAATGCACCCTAAATTTTCAGATGTACAAAAGGGTGCAAATTGCACCCTTTTTGGTAAACCACAAGACTTATGAATTTTTACAAACAGCTGCTTGCAAGAATTCATAAATTTTGTAGGCTCTACTCCATCTCACATTTTAATGTATCAAAAGAAATTGTAGTTGCTTTTTCGCTGCGGATATGGTATACTAAAATAAAAGGAATGTGAGGTGAGCATTATGGAACGCTCTTTTAATATCACGGGAGCCTGCAATCCACAGGAACATTACATGGTCAATCTGGACAGCAGACTCGCAGAGATCAAGAAGATGGTGGATGCCGGAAAATATTTTGTTATCAATCGTGGCAGACAGTATGGAAAAACGACTACTCTAAAAGCATTGGAACAATATTTGAGCGAGCATTATATTGTTGTAAGAATGGATTTTCAGTTTTTAGACGCAGATGATTTTGAGAATGCAAAAACGTTTGTAAAAGCTTTTGCAAGGGAACTCTGGAGAAAAAAAGATATCCAAAGTTATATGAATGAAGAAATTCAGGGTCAGATGAAGGAACTGAAAAAAATCAATAGTAAGTTTTCAATGGGTGATTTATTCGGCGTGCTTAGTGAATGGTGTGAAGAATCCGAAAAGCCGTTAGTTTTACTGATTGACGAGGTTGACAGTGCATCGAATAATCAAGTATTTCTCGATTTTCTGGCACAACTCAGGGGATACTATCTTGACCGTCACGATACACCAACTTTCCAATCCGTCATTCTCGCCGGAGTACACGATATAAGAAACTTACGTCAAAAAATTCGTTCTGATGCAGAGCATAAGCACAACAGTCCGTGGAATATCGCTTCTCCATTCGATATAGATATGAGTTTTTCACCCGATGATATAGCTGGAATGCTGACTGATTATGAAAATGATCACCATACGGGAATGGATGTTGCAAATATTTCGCAGCTGATTTATGATTACACTTCGGGTTATCCAGTACTTGTTGCCGAATTCTGTAAAATCATGGATGAATTATCCGATTGGAGTAGTCATGGAGCGATTGAAGCAAACAAACAGGTTCTCATAAAGAAAACACCTTTGTTCGAATCACTAATTGGGAAATTAGAGGATAACGAACCTCTTCGCAAGTTGATGCACGGGATTTTATTTAAAGGTCAAAAAATACCATACAATCCAGACGATGCGACTATTGATGATGCGTTCATGTACGGATTTGTAAAAAATGATCACGGCTTAATTGCTGTTGCGAACAGAGTTTTTGAAGTGAGGATTTATAACTGGTTCATCTCTCTTGAAACTACAGACAGTCAGATATTTGCAGAAGGGGTCAATGACAAATCCCAGTTCATCTCGGGAAATCAACTGAACATGGAACTTATTCTCGAAAAGTTCATTTTGCATTTCAATGACATCTATGGTTCACAGCCTGATAAATTCAAGGAAGATGACGGTAGAAAGCTGTTTCTTTTGTACCTTAGACCAATTATCAACGGCACAGGCAACTACTATATCGAAGCTCAAACCCGTGACCAAAGACGTACAGATGTAATCGTTGACTATCTTGGAAAGCAGTATATCATAGAGCTGAAAATCTGGCATGGCGATGAATATAACACACAAGGTGAAAAGCAATTGTCCGAATATCTGGACTATTATCACATCGACAAAGGCTACTTGCTCAGTTTTAATTTTAATAAAAATAAACAAAGTGGAATGCACACTATCGAACTGAACGGTAGAACAATTGTAGAGGGCGTTGTTTAATTTCAATTTCATATAAAAAAATCGGCAGGACTATTGCTATTACGCAAAATCCTGCCGTTTTTTATACCTCTACTTCATACACTTTTTCATATATATGCATCCAGTTATATCTGCAAGAATCCAGCCAATCGGAATTGCTATCCATATTCCAAACACGCCTATTGTTTCAAATCCGGACAAAATATAAGCAAGCACTACTCTTGTTCCCAAAGATATAATGGTTAGGATAAGTGACATTTCAGGCTTATTTATTCCTCGGTAGTAACCGTAAAGTAAAAACAGCAATCCGATTCCAACATAAAAAGCTCCTTCTGTAACAAGATACTGTGCGCCAGTTGTTATGATCTGGGTTTCATCTGCACTGACAAAAATTTTCATTAAGTTTTTTGAGAATGCAACTACTATTGCTGATACTGCTATACAAAACGCTCCCGAAATTTTAAAGGATTTTTTTACACACTCTTTTATCCTGTCGTTTTTCTTTGCACCATAATTCTGTGAAACGAACATAGAAAATGCATTGCCGAATTCCTGCGCTGGCATATACGCAAGAGTATCTATTTTTACCGCTACAGTAAAGGCTGCCATGACTGTTGTGCCGAAACTGTTGACAAGTCCCTGAATCATAAGTATTCCAAAATTCATAACTGACTGCTGTACTGATGCGGCGGAAGACATTCTCACTACTGCAAGGATTTCCCTTTTATTAAACTTAATATCGGTCAGTTTTATTCTAAGCTCTCTTTCTTTTAAAACGGAATAAAGTGCAAGTCCTATACCCGAAACAGCCTGAGCTATCAATGTAGCATATGCCGCCCCTTTTACTCCGAAATCCATAAAGCCGACAAAAACAATATCAAGAACAATATTGATTATCGAAGCCGTTCCGAGAAAAATCAGCGGAGTTACGGAATTTCCAAAACCTCGCAGCATATATGCGTAAAAATTATAGAGAAATATAAAAACGATTCCTGACAGAATAATTTTTACATAATCCTCTGTTATTGCCATAATTTCCGGCGGAGTTTTCAGCAGTTTCAGAATACCTGACGTTATACATAATGTAATTATTTCCGCTGCAACTGCAATTGCTCCTATTAAAACAAATGAAATATTTATACTAGACCGCAATCGCTTCATATTTTTTTCACCGTAACAATATGATACAAGCGCTCCGCTGCCCATACACAGCCCAATAATTATAGAATACAGAAAAGTTGTAAGTGTATATGTACTTCCCACTGCTGCCAGCGCATCTTCTCCAAGACATCGCCCGACTATCAGTGTATCGGCAATGTTATATATCTGCTGAAGCAAATTTCCGATAATCATTGGACCTGCAAAAGTTAGCAAATCTGAGATAATATTTCCTGATGTAAGATCTCTTTTCATAATTCATCTTCTTTGCATTGATCGTTTCCATTATTGTATCATATTTTCGTTTTTAAATCAATCCCTTTCAATGATGCAATTCACCTTGCCTTATTCGGTTTTTATGCGACATGACTGATGCGAAGTAATCAGCTACGTGATCAGAAATACAATTACAAATTATATTAAAATTAAATTTCCCTATCAGAGCAAATTTAAAATGCACTGATAGGGAAACGATTTATTGAAATGACGGCGGTTTTACATCTGTCTTAGAAAACGGATTTCCTGCTGGTGAAGGCTCTGACATACTGAAATACATTCTTGCAGCCTTTGTCGTTCCGAAATCACGATTAGAACCAGTATCTTGCACTTTATTAAATGCTTCACGGAACATGGCGTTGTGCGCTTCTTCACGGTTCAGAAGAAAATCGATCGTCTCACGAACTTTTTTATCTGAGATCTGACGGTAAAGATACTCATAAACCACTTTTGCTCTCTGTTCCGAAGCGATATTCGACAGCAGATCTGCACACAAATCACCTGTTACCGATACATAATCGCCTGTCCATGAGTAACCCGATGCATTGATAAGACCAGGATTCAATCCCAACAGCACATGGGTCTCAATTTCTCCGGCTGGAACTGCGGCAGCGTCTACCTCATGACCATTCAACAAATTGATCGTTTGAGCAACCATTTCCATATGACCAAGTTCCTCTGCTGCAATATCCAGAAATAGGTCTTTGATTTCAGGATCTTTGATGCGAAAGCTCTGTGACATATACTGCATTGCAGCTTTCAACTCACCATTTGCTCCGCCAAGCTGTTCCTGCAAAAGTGCAGCATACTGCGGATTGGGCTTTTCCACTGCAACAGGGTGAAACAACATTTTTTCATGTTTAAACATATTAATATCCTCCTATCTGTAATAATATTGTTAACAGTTTGGATGGATATATTCCGTGAACATTTTGAATGACGCATTTTTTGCAAATATTTCAAGCTGTTTTTTCATTATCGGTATACTATAATTCTTAAAAATTACAAGTCAAATCATGATAAATAAAAATAGTACCCTACAGCAATTGCAGAATACCTAATCTCATTAAATATACAGGCTATATCTTAATCTCCGTTCCATTCTTAAAAGCAAACAATAATCTACCATTCTGAAACACTGTTACTTTATCGACTGCTGCTATCCAAAATTGTTCATCAAACTCTGTAAACAGTTCTCTGCATCTGGATAATTCCAGAATAAACCCTCCAATTAAATCACGCTTAGCAAGACGCTCTTCTTTCTGTTTCTGCAATAAAAGCGACTTCTTTTGCAATTTTTCATAACGTTCTACCAGTGCGTTATAATGCATATTGTATTCATCCTGATTCTGAGCAGTCTGGCTATTTTCCATAATGTATTTTCGGGTCAGTTCTGAAACAACCTCCATTTCCTGCAAAATTGCCTGCTGTTTTTCATCTATTTCCGTACAATCCGTAAGTTCAAACATTCTTCTGATATGAGGTGCGACCTCTTCATTGATTATCAGAATATGCTTATCTTCCTGACTTTTCAGAAATCCATATGGCGCATATGGAGCAAGAAATTCGCCTTTTCTTGCTTTTGCGTGCAGTGAAGAACGGATTTTTATGAAAGATTTTCTATTGTTAACAAATAGGGAGTTTTAATATCATAATTATTAAAATTCAATGAAATATTAACATTAAAATATTAATTATTAGAGAGTTTAAGTTCTGTAATTGCAACATTCTCAATATTAAGAACCGCCCCTTCTATACCATTTTCATAAGGAAATAAAAATTCACCATTAGGAGAAATATAATTTGTTCCCTTACCATACTCTTTGTACAATGCCCATCCATCATTATATAAACTTCCA
>CANOIR010000068.1 GCA_947566125.1 uncultured Ruminococcus sp.
GCTGGTTATCATCAGCCGAAAGAACCAAAGGCTTTGCAAAATCTGAAGAAGTAAATTCTGATTCTACATAGAATCCAATTGTTTTTTGAGAGCTGATTGTGCACATATACAAAGCTTTGAATCAGTGAGTAAGAGAAGTGATTGATTCTTAAAGAATATTCGCTGCTGATTTTTATATGAAATTAGCCTGATTTAGAAAGGAGTTATTTATGAATAAGTTCAAAAAAATTATGGCAGCTGTTATGGCTACTGCAGCAATGGCAATTAGTGTGACCAGTTTAAGTGCAAGTGCTTATAGTCCGACTATTACCAAAAGTTTTTTAGTTGGCAGTGTTTATGCAAATGCTGAACAGTATCATGATAGTAGTCAAGCAAATGCAAGCACATCATTAAGTGGCGGACGTTGTTCAGTTAGTTTATCATTTGCTGGACAAACTGCAAGCAGAACAAATGTGCGTAGCTATGCTTATATACAGATAACTGGTAGAGGTTCAGGAGCAAGTTCATCACATTCAGCTACTTTAAATGGTTACAGTGGCAGTACAAGTATTGTATCATAACCTTTTTATGATGCGTATAAAAATAAAAGCAATGTGTAATTTACACATTGCTTTTTTGAAATATAATTCGGAGAACTTTATATGGTTAAAACAAGATGGTTGATTTTTTGTGTATTATTTCTTGTTTCCTGTGTATTAACTGGATGCAAAGAAAATGTAGAGGATGATTTTTTTATACATACAACAAAATCAGAAGCTTTTTCTTATGATTATAATACATATGAAAATGGTTTAATTTATATAGATCAGAAAAATCGAGCAAATTTTTTAGAATATTCTTCTATGAATGGGGTGCCATTATGTAACAAACCTAATTGCAAACATAATGATAGTAAATGTACAGCTATTTTATGCATGGAAAATAATAATCCAATTGTTTTTAAAGACAATATATATTATTTTAAATCTAGTAATGAAATTGTGGATTCAGAAGATGGAAAATCGCAGACTTGTAAGATTTCATCACAATGTATGCGTATATCTTTAAAAACTGGTGAGGAAGAAGTATTTATAGAATTTAATGATGTTGATCCAACAGCAAGTTGTTCATATGTTTTAAATGATGGAATTCTTTATTTTATTTCTAGTTATGCTGCAAATCAATTTAGCGATGGAACATGGTCTTATTCTTCAGGTGGTGGAAAACAGTATTTATGTAGCATAAATCTTGAAAATAGAGATTTTATGAATTATGGTCTTGTAAATGATTCACCATATGCAGAAAATAATACTATTATTACAGGAAGCAGCATGAATTCTGTTAGCGATCAAGTTGTTCTCTCAGGTATTTATGATAATAAAATTTATATGTATTATCAATATGTTAAGAATCAACAAGATTTAATTGATGTATTAAGTGCAAATGGAGATTTAGACAAAGATGTTCCTTGGATTTATGAAAATAAAAGTTTCGATTTAAAAACAGGTGATATAGCTGTTAGTGATTTACCTCCAGCTGCCGTAATTCAAGAAAATATGTATGCATACTGGGATAATGAATTAAATTGTTATGTAATAAAAATCGAAGATGGCAAAAATATAATTGCAAAAGGTTTTAAAAAGACATGGTTTCCTCGAATAATAAATGGAAAGTTATGGAGCTTTTCGAATGGAGTATATAATGATTCACAATGTTTTGATATAGTTTCTCAAAAATTGTATTCTATCACTAATAAAACATATACAAATGAAAAGGCTATGACCAGAATGATGGATTATGTTGGTGGAAAATATATTGTGCAGTATCAAAGTAATCAAGGAACTGTTTTTGATGAAGTATTAGAAAAAAGTTTAATTAGTAACTAAAGCAATTTTCATGAAACTAAATTCATAAATTTTGTGTCTATATAAGTAAAGATAATATTTATCAAAGAAGGGAACTTTTAAAATGAAACAAAAAATCTTTACTTTTGCACTTTTAACTACATTTTGTCTGACAGGCTGCAATGCGCAGGAAAAACAGTCTTACATTCAAAACAAGAAAATTGCTTATTATGATATAGGCTACAATGTTTATGAAAACGGGCTGCTTTATACTGATGAACTGGGGCAGACAGCTTATTTTTTGGATTATGAAACCATGAATGGGGTACCGCTGTGTAATAAGCCTAACTGTACACATAAAGATACTTCTTGTATTTCAAAACTTTGTATTAGTCCTGTTTCACCAATGACTTTTATTTATAATGATTATTTATACTGGTTTAACTCTGAGTATAAAATTGCAGAGTCAGCTGATGGCAAATCACAGGAAGCAGAAATTCATACAAAATGTATTCGTGCAGCGTTGAATACAGGTGAATTGGAAACATTTGCAGAAATTGACGGTGTTTTCATGGATAGTCAGATTGATTTAGCAATTGTGGGAGATACTTTATATATAATTGGAAGTTATCAATTGCATCTAAATGAAGATGGTACATATGACTTGGCAAGCAGAAGTAAAGCACAGTATCTATATTCATTGAATTTAGAATCTGCTGACGTAAAAAATCACGGTCAGATAAATGATTCTCCTTATGCAGAAAATAACTGGATTCATGGAGTTTCTGTATTTTCAGAAGTAGAAATAGATGGTGTATATAATGACAAACTCTATATGCATTATCGTTATGTGAAAAATCCGCAGGATATGATTGATTTTCTGGAGCAGGATCCTTTTAACAATAATATCTCAGCAAGTGAACTTCCATGGGTTTATGAAAATAAATGCTTGGATTTGGAAACTGGTGAAATAAATGTTAGTGATCTGCCATATGCATGGTGGATTCAGGATAATACATATATTTATCAAGAAGATGAAACATTTTTTGTTATGGACAAAGACGGAAATTCAGTTGCAGCTGGCAATATGTATGAAAATGAATGCTATGATTTCACCTTTGTAAATGGAAAGCTTTGGAAATGTTCTAGTGGTAATGGCTTCGACCCAGAAATAGGAGCAGAATTTATTCTTAAAGATAAATACGCTCATTTTGGTGCAGCAGTAATGGATTTTGTGAATGGACAATATATTGTGCAGTATTATGATGAAAAAAATAATTTGTCATTTGATCATGTATCTGAAGAAGATTTGATAGGGGAGTGAACATGAATAAACTTGAACTTACACAACTCAACAAACACTATGGCAAAAAGCATGCACTAAAAGATTTTTCATTCACTTTTACCAATGGTGTATACGGTCTTTTAGGTCCGAATGGTGCGGGAAAATCTACACTGATGCATCTTATTACAGATAATCTTAAACCGGATAAAGACGGTGGTGTTGTAAAATGGAATGGTAAACCAATTACAGAATTGGGAAAATTGTATCGCAGCCATTTAGGATTCATGCCGCAGCAGCAAGAATTATACAGCAATATGACAGCTGGAGTTTTCCTTGGGTATATTGCAGCACTCAAGGGCATTCCACGAAAAACAGCACAGCATGAAATTGCCGTTGCACTTGATAAAATGGAATTATCAGATGTTGCAGATAAGAAAATGGGTGGATTTTCTGGTGGCATGAAGCAGCGTGTATTGATCGCCAGTGCTATTCTGGGCGACCCAGATTTGATTATTATGGACGAGCCAACTGCTGGACTTGACCCGAAACAACGTGTGATTATCCGCCATTTAACGAAGCAGCTTGCAGAGAATAAAATTATAATCATATCCACACATATTGTTTCTGATATTGAAACTATTGCAAAGGAAATCCTAATGATACAGTCGGGCAAACTGCTCATACATGGAACAGTACCAGAACTTGTATGTCATGTAAAACAAGGCGAGCCGACCTTGGAAAATCTCTATATGCAGTATTATGGAGGTCAGTGATGCGTATTCTTTTTTGTGAATGGAAAAAGCTCCTGTCATTTAGAGTTTTCTGGATAGTGCTGGTATGTTTATTATTAGTAAATGGCTATATGCAAGTTGATCGAACAAAAGACCGTTATTATACACCAGAATCCTATCGATTATTTTTTTCTGAAACAGAAGAAATGTCACACGCGGAAATACAAGATTATCTAAATGATCTTATGCAGAAGCAAAGCGAAGGAGAATACACTGTATATCCTATGTATCTGATTTACGATATGATGGAGCTTTCAAAAGAATGTCAGGAATATCCGGAATATCTGAAAGGTATTGAGCAGCAAGCAGAAAATATGAATTCTGTTTCTATCTGGGGCGGTACAGATACATTCTCCTATAGAAATATTCAGAAAACACCGTCTGCTTATGCAAGTATTACCACACAGGAGTTACCGCTTGCTCCGTCATTTGGATTGGAAAATACATTTATAAGTCCACTAACAGACTGCATGGGAATTTTTCTGGTTTTTCTGATTGTTTGTGCTGTTATGCTAAAAGATAGAGAACGAGGAATAATGCCGTTGCTTTATGCTATGCCGAACGGACGGCAGCAGCTGTTTTTAAAGAAATTTGCAGTTACGGCAGTATGCACTTGTGGTGTGGCGATGCTATTGTTTGGTGAAAATTTGCTTATCGGCGAATACCTGTATGGACTTGGCGATCTTAGTCGTCCTATTCAATCTGTATTTGGACTTTATAGCTGCAATTTACCTGTTTCTGTTGGAGAATATTTGGTGCTGTTTTTCCTGATGAAAATGGCTTCTTATCTTTTGTTTGCGTCTGTTTTTAGTCTGTTTTGTATGTCAGTGAAAAATAATCTTATGATTTATGTCGTTTGCGGTGCTTTTTGTGGTATTTCATTTTTGCTGTATCATTTTATTCCAGAAGTATCAGTACTAAGTTTGTTTCATTTTATGAATCCTGTGCAGCTCACGCAAGTAAATGAGATTTTAGGTACTTATAAAAATATCAACTTGTTTGGATTTCCGTTTTCTTTCAAAATATCTGCATTTGTCCTATTTGTATTGGTACTCATACTGGCAGTCAGCGTGGCAATGCTGATATCTGCTAAAAGCAGAAATGTGCAGTATCGTACGATTTCTTTGCGCTTATTTAATCGAAAAAGTTTGCGAGTACATAGTCGATTTTTCTATGTATGCTATCGTACACTTGTGTTGCAAAAGGGAATCATTTTAGTATTAGCAGCAGTGTTTACAACTGGTATTATGTCGGCATCTTTTTCAAGACCTTATAACAATGATGATATATATTATGAAAACTTCACCACGCAATATCAAGGTGAAATCACACAGAAAACACTGGATTTTATTTCAGAAAAAGAATCATATTATGTGCAAATTGAACAGCAGATCGCAGAATTACAGATGCAAGAGAATGTCAACACCTATAAAATCAATCATTTGAGTAATGAACTGAATGACAAACCTGCACTAGAACGAATTAAAGAACGTATTATAGCAATTCAAGACAGCGAAAAAGATGGACAACTATTTTACGATACAGGGTATGAACGTCTATTTGGAATAGATGGAAACAATGAAGATATGCTGATGATTTTGATGATGATGCTATTTCTTGTATTCTTGTTATCGCCATTTGCAGCATCAGATAAAAAAACAGGTATGATAAAAATTCTTTTTTCTACAAAATGTGGTAAATCGGGATATTACAAAGATTTAATTTTGTATAGTGTATTATGCGGTGCATTTGTCAGTCTTTTGTTCACGTTGCCATACATATGTAATATTTTAAATAGTTATGGTATGCAGGGACTATCAGCACCGATTCAAAGCATTAGGGCATTTGCAGGGCTTGGTAATTCATTTACTGTAAGCGGTATGATTTTATTATTGCTTGCAGTGCGTACTGTTAGTGCTGCAATAACAGCAGTCCTAATAAGTGTCATTTCATCCATTTGTCGCAGTACTATGACAGCATACCTTGCTAATTTAGGATTATTTGCTTTGCCGGTTGTTTTGGATTTATTGGGTGTAAAAATATTTGAATATGTTGGTATGCTACCATTTTTGAGTTTTAATAAATTATTTAAGTAACATAAATATTATAAGTACTTATATATAGGGAGTGATTTAAATGCATAAAAAGATGAACCTATTTCAGCTGTTTTTCCGAATGAATTCGGAAAAACAGCTAATGCCCAAGATTCAAAAAACAGTTAAAATTTCAAAAAACGTGTAAAGTCTTGTGTTATGCAAAAAATCAATAAATAATTGAGATTTGTTTTGTACAAAATGATTGATGGTAATTGAATAAGTTTAATTAATTTCTAAACTATTTAAAATCATTTGGGAGGAAATTATTTGTATGGATGGTAATATAACATGGTTGCAATTATCTGATTTATATATTTTTGAATTCACAGATTAGAATTTAATGATAAATGGATACAAGAAGTTAGCAGAAAGGATACATCCAAACTTCATTATTGTAACAAGTGATCATAGGCATATAAAATATAATGATTATTCAGATGCACTTAAATTTTTGGAAGAAATCGTTGTTCTTTTTGATATGAAAAAAGAAGATGTATTTCTTGTTCCTGGTAATCATGATGTTGAGAATTACGAATTTAGGAATGAATCTATACAGACTATTATAAAAGACATTGATGTAAATCCAGATGCTTAGAGCTTGTGTTCATAGAAGAAAAGTGATATAATAAAGAAATGGAAAAGAACATAAAAGAACAAATTACGCCAGTGATTTGACATATAGACAATGGGAAGAAATAAAAGAAATTTTTCCGATGGGAAACAAGAGCAAGTATAATAAAAGAACATTAGTGGAAGCAGTTCTGTATATATTAAAGACAGGATATCAGTGGAGAATGATGCCGCATGATATAAGTTCTAATTCTTTATCTGTTGGGTTTAGCATCAATGT
>CANOIR010000069.1 GCA_947566125.1 uncultured Ruminococcus sp.
ATTTCCTCTCCGTTTATCGTCAGGTGTACAAGCTTGTCCACCTGTCGGACATAAGATTCAAGTACCATTTTCCTATCTGTTTCAAGTGTGTCAGGATTTGTTGAGATAACCATATCTCCAGCTTTTATATTCTCAATTGCAACAAGTCCTGCAACAGTTAGAACCTTGGTTCCTGCATCTAGATATTATTATATCAATCTGACAATAATTACAACGCTATATCCTGAAAACCTACATCATCAATATCTTCACCTATAAAGCAGATTCCCACACCGTTTTCCTTATCCCATGTACAATTAAAAACAAGTGAAACCGCTTCTTCATCGTAATCATCCTGATCCGGAACAGTGATTCCAATCAAAGTGATCATATTCAATATTTCCTTTGGTTTGCTTAGAGAAGGATAATCAACATTAACTTCATCAGAATAACCCAGTTCATCTCTCATTTCACAGTAATATTGAAACACAGCCTCCGCAATTTTTACCGTATAATTGTTTAGCTTGTTGAGAAAATCCAGAAATGCATTTTTACCGCTTTCCGGAATCATGCTTTCATCATAACCGTCAATCTGAACATCCACATCAAAGCTCTGTCCGTTGAAATCAACTTTTTCAGTTCCGTACCATGCACCATTATATTTGTAGTTTTCAAAATTAATATTCATATAAATTTCTCCTTTATTATAACGTGGTCTCAGATATTCCTCCAAGACGCAGCCTCAGATATTCCTCCAAGATGACCGAATTTTGAATTAATTTTAGTAGGAACCATCTGAACTGTTGTCAAATCATTGAGTTCATGCCACGTTAGTTTATTATCTTTCATATATTTTTTTACATCTGAACCAGTAAATGTTGTACCATTCTTAGGCTTAATTCCAAAGTCATTTGCCAAGTCCTGCGATTCATTTAACATTTGCGCAAATTTATTGTTCGCCTGTGAATATGTTCCGTTTCCTCCAGTTCTTCCGCTTGTCATATCTATACCATCAAGCTCTAGTTTAGAAACAGGAGAAAAGTCAGGAACCGCATTTTTATACTCTATACCATCAATACCAGCACCATCCAATATTGATTTCAATTCCGCATCAGGCGGTGGTTTTAATGTACACATTGATTCACCTCGAAGAGCTTTATCTTTAAACTCAACAAACTTGTTTTTGTCACCTGGCGTTTGTTTTAGTCTGTCATCATAAGAACTCCTAAATTCTGTCTGTTTTAAAGCTGTATGTGAACACTCTGCATTGTGCACCCAAACAGCACAATCGCCAACGAAGTAAGTATGGAAATCTTCCACCTGAAAATTATACACCGAAACAGGTTCTTTTGTCAATTCAATATGATAATCTTCAATAGTTAAATCATCACCATTTACACTGATAAGCTTATCTCCCACAAGCAAACTGCCTGCATTAATGAATCCTCTGCCTTGTACATAGAACGGATGATTATCAGTTGTAACGATTTTCTCTCCGTTTATCGTAAGGTTTACAAGCTTATTCACCTGACGAACATATGTTTCAAGAACAGTTTTCTCAGCAGTTTCAAGTGTGTCAGGATTTGTTGAGATAACCATATCTCCAGCTTTGATATTCTCAATTGCAACAAGTCCTGCAACAGTTAGCACCTTTGTTCCTGCAATAAAACATACCATATTCTGTGATGCAGCACCTGTTAACGATGATAACATACTCATACCTGTCTGGAAACCGTTATAAATATCACTTTGATGCAGCTTATTGTTCAATTCTGTTAATGGGTTATCGGGATCTATCATTCCCATTCCCAAAGATAACATATCAAAGCCATCCATGCCATTGGAAATAGTACCGCTGACTTTTGCTGTTGTCTGGATTGCATTTCCAAGTTTAGAACCACAGGTTATGAATTTACCTGCAAGTCCTCCTACACCGCCCAAGGCACCACCCATTATTGCTCCATCCAAAGCACCTTGGGCAAATCCTTCTAGAAATGAGCCGCCTGATAACAGACTTGTTATTCCGCCTATTAAGCCACCTGTAATAGCACCCTTTAATGCTCCAAGCAATATTCCTACGCCTATTCCTTGTAATCCAGGTATAAATAAGCATGCAACAGCAGCTATAATTTCAATTGCTAAAACAATTTCTTTCCAATGATCCTTACACCAATCTCCGACTTTCTTCAAACCATCGCAGAATTTTTCCCAACCTGACTTTTCACATTCCGGTTTCAGATATGAATATTCTTTGTAGAACTCATCTTTCGCTTTTGAAACAGCAGCAGCCGCCGCATTGTCACGGTTGATTGTAAGGTCTATGAATGCATTTACTTGCTTTTGTGTTGCTTCCAAACCTTCAATCTGCTGTTCCTGCGTCTGAGATGATGAAGAGATACTACTTACAACATTGTCACAAACACTGCTGTTGATTCCAAGAATCTTAGATTTTAACGCAGATAGATCCACGCAAAAATCGCTAACTGCATTTTTCGCTTGTTGTATGTAATTGGACATACTGTTGATCTTATCTTTATACAGCTCTATTGTTGCCATTTTTCATCTCTTTTCCTTTATGCCTGCTGAATGATTCTTTCATAATATGCCATATTCACAAGTGCTGTTTGTTTACTTGATTCATACTGGTCAATCATATATTGTGCATTACGAATCTCCATATCAATTTCTTGAATCTGAGAATTTATCGTTTGCAGTTCTTGGCTCAATGTTTCAATCGTTTGAGAAACAGAAGTCTTTCCTGAATTTATGAAATCAAATACCTCTGTTAACTTAGAATTAGCATTTGTAGCATTTTCTCCAAATGTTTCTTCTAAATTAAAAGCTTTTACCGTACTTGAACTTACCATCGCACTGAAATTTGTTGCGGCTTCCTGCACTTTACCATTAATCTTGGTTAAATGTGAGAAAAGTCCATCCTTACTCCCGGTAGTATTACTGATAGAATCATACAAATCCTGGTTTCGTTGTATTTCAGTTTGCTTTTCATCTGCCAAGATATTTTTATTTTGCCGTTCAGACTGCAATTCACCTATCCTGTTTTGATAATTTTGAATATAACCACAATATTCGTAGTAGTTACGTTGTTCCATGTTATAGTACTCGACAGCTTCTTCTGGTGTCATTTTATCTCCCCTTATAGGATTATTTATAATATCTTAAAAATAAATAATTGAGGTGAATTTGCCACAATTATTTATCATATAACATCAAAAAATATATTCATTACTAAACTAATAAAATACATACGTTTCAGCATACTTGATTGATAATAATCAAAACAATTGACATAAATCAACACACTTAGGCATTTTATATTTCTTCAACCAAGTATGCTAGAAAAGACGTATATATCACTTATGAAAAAATCTTACTTTTTCATCTGTTTTAAAGCAGCTGGCTCTTTTGGCTGATAAGTACCACAAACAGAAACTTGTCCTGCTGCTTTATGTGCCGCATTCATAGCGAATGCTGTTACTTTCTTAGCCATTTTCTTTTTAAGATTCATCATTACGCCTCCTTTCAGCTATAGTACCAATTGGCAAAAGTACAACAACCGACAAAAGTGTCAATGCCGTAATAATACCATAATATGGTTTCCAAAAATATAAAAATAAAGAAACTGCAAAGTCAACTATATAAATACACTTTGCAATTGTATGACATCTATGTAACTGTTCACTGGTAACCGGTTTGTGTTTATTTTCAACAGGACCTAAATACCACACACCTAATCCACCCCATAGAAGAATCAAAATAAGTATGCTTATATTAATCCAGTTTAACAGTATTTGCCCTAAAAGTAATACTGAAGTAAATATTCCGCAAAATGTCAAATTACAACGTAAATATGTTGTACAATGATATCCACCAATATAATGACGAATAGTCATAAACACCATTCCAAAAATTACAGCAGAAATAATACTTTTAAATAATAATCCTATTGAAATCAATAAAACATAATTCACTATGGTTGAAAGCGTAATCTCAATACCATAAGCACAAATCTCCTGAGAATCTGTTTCTTCCAATTCAACATTATTATGTTCTAATTTTTTTACTATCCACATTGCTACACTATGATACATAACCACATCGATGATTACTAAAGTTAAATCATCTCACCTTTCAACTTTTTATCAATGAAATAACAATACTATTTTTTACATTTTATATATTATATCGACAAAACATAAAAGTCAATCGCATTGGCACGAACTCCTATAACTTTGGCACGAAATAATTTTAGTTTCTTGCAACCAATATAAAAATTTGTTATAATTAAAAAAAGGGAGGAGATATAATGCTTAAAGCAGCAATTTGTGATGATGAGAGTGTCATACTTTCCATGATGAAATCCAGTATTGAAAAAACCTTTTTACAAGAGAAATTCGATTGCAGTATACAAGCTTTTTCTTCCGGCGAAGAATTATTAAAAAATCACAAGGCTCAACCATACGATATTCTGTTTTTAGATATTTATATGACTGGATGCAGCGGATTTGATGTTGCAAAAATAGTTAGCAAGCAGACGCCGAAAACACTACTGATCTTTGTAACTTCACAAGATTCTATGGTATACAATAGCTTAGATTACAGACCGTTTCAATTTGTAAGAAAAAATCGAATTCAAGAAGATAATAGCGAACTTGTTACAGTTACAAAAAAGCTGATTAAATATTACCGTGAACATAAATCTATTACATTGTATTTAGGTGTGGGAGAAAGCCGCTGCATTTCTTTTCAAGAAATTTCATATCTAAAAAGCAGTCTGCATTACATAGAATATCATCTTACAAGTGATGAAGTATTACGTGTGCGTCAAAAAATTACTGATGCTGAAAACGAACTTAATTCCTATGGATTTGCTAAAATTCACAGACAATATATCGTTAACCTAAATGCAATTGAACGCATCAGTACAACGAATTCTTTTCTACGACTGCATTCCGGAAAAACACTGAATATCAGTAAAACATATATGGATTCACTAATGCATAAATATCAACAACAACTGAGGAATATGCCGTAATGAATATTTTTTGGAATATATTCGAATTAACTGTCAATATCTTTGAGGCAGCAAATGTTATGTACTTTGTATGCACATTTCTTAATGGTAATATTCGTCATAAAGGAGAATATAGATATTGGATAATCGGAAGTTTAATATATGCTACAACTACAACGATTTTGAATATTATTACCGATTATGAAGGCGTATTATTATTTGTATATGTTGCAATCGTGTTTTTATATTCACTATTATTTTTAAATGGTACTATTTTGCAAAAACTTTTCATATCTGTTTTTCAATTAGCTTGTCTTGTGCTTGTATCTAATGTTATCACAAATTTAGTAACATATGCTGTCAAAGCACCTTTGACGCAGGTCTATTCCGAATCAGGTTGGATCAGACTGTTAACAGTTATTCTGGTACAAATAACAGATTTTTATCTATTTCAAATTTTAATACGTATATTCAGAAATAAAGATGTTCATCTCAGAAAAACAGAATGGATTCTACTTCTAAGTATCTTTTTGTTATCAACTACTATCATTGTTTTAATTCAACTTGCACAATTGAAAAATGATCTTACAAAAAACACAAGAATACTTTTACTGTTTGCAGATGTTTGTATTGTTATTATTAATATAATTACAATCAAAATAATTACACTTCTCAACCAACAATATCATACCAAAATGGAAAATGAACTTCTTCATACGAAGCTTCAATATCAGACTCAATATACGACTGCTGTGCAGCAACAAGAGGAATCTGTTAAAAAGCAGCGACATGATATTAAAAACAGCATGACAGTACTACATAAACTTGCAGAGCAAGGAGATATGAATGGAATAAGAAAATACATACAGCAATATATAGAACATTACCATACTGACATTTCTTTTGTTCATACAAACCATGATATAGTAGATGCAATTATCAATACTAAACTGAGTTATGCCCATGAAATGGGTATAAATACAGTATGCTTAATTGACAGCAATCTTCCAAAAATTTCAGATACAGATTACTGCTCTTTACTTGGAAATATGCTTGATAATGCAATTGAAGCATCGCAGAACAATAAAAATTCTCCGGAAATTATATTGGAAATGGTAAGTACTAATACACAATTGCGTATTCGTGTTAAAAATAAAATACAAAAAAGCATCTTAAACACGAATCCATATCTTCGTACAACCAAATCTGTTCCTAGAAAACATGGCTATGGCATATCAATTTTAAAAGAAATCGCAGCAAGATATGATGGCTCTACTGATTTTTTTGAAGAAGATTCATACTTTATTGCACAAGTTGTTTTATATACTACATCTGAAAAAACACGTAATTTAAAAGAACCTGTTTACAAATAATGTAATTAAAGATATATCAATTTAAACAGATTGTTTTTACAATGAAATAAAATAATCCAGAATTATAAGATCATTTCACAGATTACGTATATCCTCATCTAACAGCAACTAAAAAATCCATAATAAATAAAATTTCAAAATAAGCAAAAGTATACAGACATAGAAAAACAGAGTGCAGCAAAACCGCACTCTGTTACTCATTTCTAAATCATTTTCCATTTATGCATCTAATAAATACTGATTTACCTGATTCAGTAGAAAGTGTTCCATCAGGCATTCTTTCAGCAGTTTCATAATTGCCGTTTCTGTCAGCCTTATCCTTAATCAGAAGTGTACCTTGATTGTCGAATACATTGCACTCATATTCT
>CANOIR010000070.1 GCA_947566125.1 uncultured Ruminococcus sp.
TTCGCTGACTGCGTTAAAAAATCTCACCATACGAAAGTATGCTTTCGCTTTTTTGCCTTGTCATCTAAAAAATTATGCTCGAAAATCCGCACACTAATCTTATGAAGACAGGTTCTTAAAAATAAAATACTTTTTAATTATATCAGATTGCATTTAAAAAATCAACTTTTTCACTTATTTTTCATATTTTGCCATTTAGCAAATAAATTTTTTATATCGACAAATTTATTCATTATTATCAAAGAATTGCTAAAAGCCGCAAATCTTTTCTATTTATCGCTGTTTATTGCTGTTTAAATTCAAGATGAAATGTGTTATGCTGAATAAAGCAGCTGCAAAATATAAAAATCAAAATAAAAAGGAGTAAGTTTATGATAACAATAAAAAAACAGACTCAGAAACCAGACAACACAGTAGTTTATATGGAAGTATATGGGGTGAACCGTGTGATCTATCGTGTGACAACAGGCAGTGTAAAGCGAAGAGGAACGAATGTTTCGGTCTATGGCGTGTCAGCTGAAGATATACGCACAGGTTATTGTGAGAGCATTGAAAATTTTTCAGAGGATATTGAAACAACGCTTAAATTCGCAAACTCTCTTGTACATAAAAAAATTCGTCCAGATAGGCTCTATAATGAGGCTTTGCGTCAGTTGAGATTTAGTACAAAAGGCTCACTGCCTATGTAATAATATTGATAATATCACTAAAAAATAAAATTTGAAAAAAGCCCTTGCTATTTTATAGGAAATATAGTATAATTTAAATGTCAATTATTTTTTGAAAAAAGGAGATTACATTTATGTATCAGGATATGATGGACACAATAGGCTTTGTTAGTAATTATGATGCAGAAGTTGGTGCTGCAATGGATAAGGAACTTGCAAGACAAAAGAGAAATCTAGAGCTTATTGCAAGCGAAAATATTGTTTCACCAGCAGTTATGGCAGCTATGGGAAGCGCTCTTACAAACAAGTATGCAGAAGGTCTTCCGCATAAGCGTTATTACGGCGGATGCGAATATGTAGACGTTGTAGAAGAAATCGCTATTGAACGTGCAAAACAGCTCTTTGGTGCTAAATTTGCAAATGTTCAGCCTCATTCAGGTGCTCAGGCTAATACAGCAGTTTATTTTGCACTGCTTCAGCCTGGTGATACAGTTCTTGGTATGAGCCTTGCTCACGGCGGACATCTTACTCACGGCAGCCCTGTAAACATTTCCGGTAAATATTTCAACTTCGTTTCCTATGGTTTGGGCGATGATGAAGTTATCGATTACGATAAGGTTCAGGCTCTGGCTGATGAACATAAGCCAAAGCTTATTGTAGCAGGTGCTAGTGCATATCCAAGAATTATAGATTTTGAAAGACTTTCTAAGATTGCTAAATCTGTAGGTGCATATCTCATGGTAGATATGGCTCATATTGCTGGTCTTGTTGCTGGCGGTATGCATCCATCACCAGTTCCATATGCAGATGTAACAACAACTACAACTCACAAGACACTTCGTGGTCCAAGAGGTGGTCTCATTCTCTGTAACGATGAAGAGATTGCAAAGAAGATAAACAAGTCAGTATTCCCTGGCACCCAGGGCGGTCCGCTTATGCACGTTATCGCTGCAAAGGCTGTATGCTTTGGTGAGGCTCTCAAGCCATCATTCAAGGAATATGCCAAAAATGTTGTAAATAATGCACAGGCTCTGGCATCAGGTCTTGTAAAGCGTGGGTTCAATCTTGTTTCCGGCGGTACAGACAATCACCTTATGCTTGTTGACCTCAGACCATTTTCTATTACAGGCAAGGAATTTGAGCATCGTCTTGATAATGTTTATATTACTGTAAATAAAAATGCTATCCCTAATGATCCTGAAAAGCCGTTTGTAACTTCCGGTATCAGAGTTGGTACACCAGCAGTAACAAGCAGAGGTCTTGGCGTAGCAGAAATGGATAAGATCGCAGAGTTTATGTATCTTACAGCAACAGATTATGACAACAATATAGAGGCTATTCGTGCAGGCGTAACAGAGATCTGCAAGGAATATCCTTTGTATGAGTAACATATTGTTTATACTTTATATAAACAATATGTTTTGCATGAATAATTTATTTAAAAAATAAAAAAAGACGAGCTGGCGACAGCTCGTTTTTTAATAATATTTATTATATAACAGAGGTGAATGAGTTATGGAAAAACCGCTTGCCGATCTTATAAGACCCAAAAGTTTGGATGATGTGGTAGGTCAAAAGCACCTGCTTGGAGCTGGAATGCCACTTCGCAGGATAATAGACAGTGGTCATATACCTAATCTTATATTTTACGGTCCGTCTGGAGTTGGGAAAACCACTGTTGCAAGAATTATTGCAGAAAAGACATCAATGTCTTTGCACAAGCTTAATGGTACATCAGCGTCAACGGCAGATATACGTGATGTTGTAGCTCAGATAGGCACATTTTCCAGTATGAACGGCATACTTTTGTATCTTGATGAGATTCAGTATCTTAATAAAAAGCAGCAGCAGAGTCTGCTTGAATATATAGAAAATGGTCAGATAACACTTATCGCATCTACTACAGAGAATCCTTATTTTGCGGTGTATAATGCCCTTATAAGCCGAAGCACTGTTTTTGAATTTAAACCCGTACCGCCTGGAGAGCTTGAGCGTGCTGTTGAAAGAGCATTTCAATGTATGGAAGCTCAGTTTGGAAGTCAGCTTAATATTGAAGATGGAGTATGCAGTTATATAGCACGTGGCAGTGGCGGTGATGTTAGAAAGGCTATAAATACAGTAGAACTTAGTTCGCTTTCGGCACAGCCTTTTGAAAATGGTGCTGTTGTAACTATGGACACAGCAGTATCCCTTACTCAGCGGAGTAATATGCGTTATGACCGTGATAATGACCAGCATTATGATTTACTGTCTGCATTGCAAAAGTCTATAAGAGGTTCAGATGAAAATGCAGCTTTGCATTATGCAGCAAGGCTTATAAAAGCAGGGGATTTGCTTTCTTTATGCAGGCGGCTTCTTGTTATAGCGAGTGAAGATGTGGGACTGGCATATCCTCAGGCTATTGTTGTGACTAAGGCTTGCGTTGACAGTGCATTGCAGCTGGGACTTCCCGAAGCGAGAATACCCCTTGCGGAAGCAATCGTTCTTCTGGCGACTGCTCCCAAATCAAATAGTGCATATCTTGCAATGGACGCCGCTATTGCAGATGTTGAAAAATATGGCGCATTAGATTTTCCACGTCATTTGCAGAATAAACATTTTGACGGAGAAGGTGCAGAGGTAAAAGGGCAGCATTATTTATATCCGCATGATTATCCAAATCATTATGTAAAGCAGCAGTATCTTCCTGATGATATAAAAGATAAAGTTTATTATGAATTCGGACAGAATAAGCAGGAACAGGCGGCGGCTATGTATCGAAAGAAAATATTTTCGGAATATTCTTTTAAGAAAAAATAAAACATATATTGACATTTTTCTTTGAAAATGTTATAATTAAGATAGCAGGTGAGGTAATGTTTAAAACAAGAACGGAGGTGTATTTTTAAAATAATTGTTAGAAAGGCTGGTGATATGTTAATATTTTAAAGTGTTAAAATATTATCTATTAAATTAAGTCTTTATATTATATAAGACTTTAAAAGCCAAAAGGAGAATTTAAATGTTTAATAAAAAGAATTTAAAAAAATTCATTGCCTCATGTATTTCAATTGCAACGATTGCAATACCTATGAGCATAACGGCAAATGCTTCAACATACAGCCGTTTAATTGATAATGATCCTACTTCTTCAAGTGGAAATTCGTCTTCAAGTAATGGCTTTTCTTATATCAACGGTGGTAGTTGCTACAATGGTGATGCAAGAATTATATTGAGCGGAAACTCAAGCAATTTCTATCATTGGATACATCCAAAGATATCTTTAGGCGGAGTTAAAACTGTAACCGTTAATTTACAGGTATATTTAAATCATGCTAACTTTACAGATCCAAGGGCATCTTATTCAGTGTATAAAAATGGTGCCAGCCTTACAGTTGGTTATATTAACCAAAACACAGCAGCTGGTGGCTGGAATTACAAATATGCATCTTCAAATGATTTTACTGGTTTGTGGCTTGTTAGTGTATCACCAAGCGGTCAACCAAATTGTCAAACTGGAGCAGATGCAGTTAATGTGACTTATACATATTAAAAGAAGTGTTTATATGAAAAGAAAAATAAAATCAATTTTATCTGTAGGTGCGGCACTTTGTTTTATAATATCATGCACAGCTTGTCAGACCGTAGATTCTGGTGCAAACATATCAGAAGATTCTGTTGAAAATATAAACATAAATGAAAGTGCAATTGATGACTCTGTAATAGATGAGGAAATTGTACCTGATGAAGCTCCTTTAAATATAACAAAGGATCAGCTTTATTATCGCTGTATGAATTCTATGGAATACCTTAGTCACGTTTCAGGAGATGTTAAAGTTCGTTATGGCGGTAAAGATAGAAATGTTTACCAAGGAACTGTCAATCTTGATTTTGTTAATGGTAAATATTTTACTGATGCAAGTACTTTTGATATTGATAATTTGGAAAATTGTATTTATAATGTTGTAACATACAATAACAGCAATATTTGTCATTCCATTATAGATAATATAATAGATGGTTCAAAAAGACATGAAACTATGAAAGAAGGTTTATGTCCTACTCTGGAAATAACTACATTTGCCAATGCTTGTCCTATAAATCCAGACGATAAATCATCTATAGAAGCAGCAAGGGCTAAAGGCAAAACGGTTATAACATCTATAGATCAGCTTAGTGAAGAACAGATAAATGCGACTTATGGCGGAGATCCTACAGGTGATCACGTTTTGGGTGCATTCTATATTCCACAGGAAATGTCTATGGGTTATCTTAAAAACTTTGATATGTGGGATATTACCGATTACAAGGATTTTCAGGGCAGAAGTTGTGCAGTAGTACAAGGAAAAGCAGAGCCTGAATATGGCAGTCGTTTTAATGTTGAAACCTTTGAAATTCTGGTAGATCAGGCAACAGGTGTATGGATGCAGTTTGAAGGATATGATGCAGACGGAAATGTTATGCAGTATGTTTATTCTGAAAATGTGTGCTTTGATGATGACACCGTAGATGTTCCAACATATAAGGACGAGTACGCAGAAGGATATGAAGAACTTGACATGAATGCAGTGGATCAGGCTAATATAGATGAAACTATCAGAAAAATGAACGCTGAAGCAGAAAAAGAATAATTTAATGCATATTTAATATACTTAATATAAAAGAATGGCAGCCTTTAATTAGGCTGCCAATTATTGTTTTATAACACTATAATTAAAGCTGATCTGCGATCTGGTAGATAAGCTTTTCGCTTTTTTCCCAGCCAAGACATGGGTCAGTAATTGACTTGCCGTATACACCTTCACCGATTTTCTGTGCGCCGTCTTCAATGTAGCTTTCAATCATAAATCCCTTTACAAGTGAACGTATTTCATTGCTATGACGACAGCTGTGCAGAACCTCGTTGCATATGCGTATTTGCTCCATATATTTCTTTCCGGAATTTGCATGGTTTGCATCTACAATGACAGATCTGTTTACTAAATTCTTCTTATTATACAGCTCATATAAAGTAATGAGGTCTTCATAATGATAATTAGGCAGTGAACGACCGTTTGTATCAACATAACCACGTAATATAGCATGAGAAAGCGGATTGCCTTTAGAGCAAACTTCCCAGCCACGATAAAGGAATGTATGTGATGCCTGAGCTGCCACAATAGAATTCATCATTACAGACAGATCACCGCCGGTAGGGTTTTTCATACCTACTGGAATATCAAGTCCGCTTGCAGTAAGTCTATGCTGTTGGTTTTCAACAGAACGTGCACCAATAGCTACATAAGATAAGATGTCTGATAAATATCTATGGTTTTCCGGATACAGCATTTCATCTGCACAGGTAAGACCGGTCATTTCAACAGCTTTTGTATGAAGATGTCTTATTGAAATAAGACCTTCCAGCATATCTTCTTTCTTTTCAGGGTCTGGTTGATGTACCATACCCTTGTATCCTTCGCCGGTAGTACGTGGCTTATTTGTATAGATTCTTGGGATTATTATAAGTTTATCTTTAACTTGTTCCTGAACTTTGGCAAGACGGCATACATAATCAAGTACAGCATCTTCTCTGTCAGCTGAACATGGACCGATGATGAGCAGCATTTTGTCTGACTCACCTGTAAATACTTTTTTGATTTCTTCGTCACGTTTAGCCTTATGCTCTACAACAGTTTCAGGCAAAGAAAATTTTTCTTTTAAATCCTTTGGAATTGGAAGCTTTCTTATAAAATTCATATTATTCATTGCTTTTATCTCCTTTGTGCTTTAGCACTATAGTACTGTAAAGCATTAAAGTACCTTACATATTTATATTATATCTTTTTTGCTGTAAATGCAAGCTTTTTTTATAATGTTAAATAAAAGTTTTGATTTGCGTAATACAATGATAAAAGACAAAGTCTGCATTTTATTTATTTTAACACACAGGAGAGTAAAAGTCAATGGGACCTTATTCAAAATTTATAAGTTAAGCTTACAAAATAAAACAAATAAGTCCGCCGCATCCTTCATTTATAACACGT
>CANOIR010000071.1 GCA_947566125.1 uncultured Ruminococcus sp.
TTTGTACTTCAAATACTGCCATGTTTTCCTCCTGCCTTTTTTATATCTCCAAGCCCGTCACCCATAAGTCCAAATCCGAGTATTAAAAGTATCAGAACAGCACCGGGATAAATGCAGAGCATAGGTGCTTTAAAAATATGAGTCTGAGCTTCTGAAAGCATACTGCCCAGACTGGCTGTAGGCGGCTGAACACCTATTCCAAGATAACTAAGTGCTGCCTCAGCAAGTACAGCATTATTGAATCCTATTAGCAGCGAAGATATTAAAACAGATTTAATATTGGGAAGAATATGAATGAAAAGTATTCTTATATTAGACGCACCCTGAAGCTTTGCGGATCGAACATATCCAAGACTTCGGCATCTTTGGAATTCACCTCTAACAACTCTTGCAAAGCTAGGTGTGAATGCTATTCCAAGTGACAATACAAGCTGTACCTCACCGCTTCCAAAAACAGCTATTACAACAAGTGCAAGCAAAACACTTGGAAAAGCAAGAAGCGAATCTGCTATTCTCATTAAAATAGTATCAACAATACCTCCAAAATAACCCGAAGCTGCACCTATTATTATTCCCAGTCCTGCTCCCAAAAAAACAGTTCCTGCTGCAACAAACAATGTTATCTTTCCGCCAGACATTACACGACTCAAAACATCACGTCCAAAGGCATCGCAGCCAAATGGATGTGGCAAGGACGCAGCGGCAAATTTCATTGAAGGATCCATTTTATCAGGCATATACGGTGTCCAGAAACAGCCAACCAAAAACAACAGCATTACAGCAGAAGATATGACCAAACCTATTATAAATGTTCTGTTTTTCATTATGCTCTGCCTCCGGTTTCAATTCTTGGGTCAAGCTTTCTGCAAATTATGTCAACTATAAAATTTATAATCATGACAATTGTTGCCATAAGCATTATTATAGCCTGTACCACTGGATAGTCACGATTCATAATAGATGTAAGAAGAATCCTTCCCAAACCCGGTATACTAAAAACTTGCTCGGCTATTATACTGCCAGTTAAAATATCAGCTAATGCCATTCCGAAAAAATTGACCACTGGTATAAATGCATTTCTAAGCACATGGTGACAAAGAACCTGCATATGAGAATTACCTCGGCTGTATGATGTTCTTGTATAATCTTTAGCTTTTTCTGTTATAAGAGAACTTCTTAGAAGTTTCACTGACATTGCCGCCTTCGGCAAAGCAATTGAAAGTGCAGGAAAAAAAAGTGACGCTAAAAATCCGATAATATTTTTATCATATGATACAAAACCGCCCGGAGTAAATATATTTAATATAATGCCGAAAAAAAGAGTTATAAGTATACCTGAAAAAAACGGCGGTACTGACATAGTGATTTGACCTAATGCACATATAGCAGTATCAATTCCTCGTCCTTCATATCTTGCACACAAAAGACCGAGCGGCATTGATATTAACATAACCATAAAAAATGACATAAATGTTATGGTTACAGATATTGGAAGCTTGTCAAGTATCATATCACTTACGGGAATGTTGTAAGAATAAGATGTTCCAAAATCTCCTCTTATAAAATCTAATATCCAATTTATATATCGAACTAAAAGCGGCTTATCAAGTCCCATTTCTGCTCTTAATGCTTCAAGTCTTTCGGGAGTTGCATTTGTACCAAGCTTAGCAATTGCCGGATCTCCCGGTATAATATCAAAAACTAAAAAAAATACAAATGATACTGCTATAAGCGTAAGGATCATTGACAAGAGTTTTTTTCCTGCATATTTCATTTATGTCAGAACTCCTTCCTTTTTATTCAGCTTCAGAAGGCTTTATTTTTGCCATGTCCTGAACATAGAGAGGATAAAATTCATATCCTGTATATCCGTTTCTTACAGCAACCATTTCGGCAAGATCTTGAATATATACATTTGCCGCATCATCTGCAAGGATAATTTCACATTGCTTATAAAGTTCAGTCTGCTTTTCATCATCAGATTCCATTTGAGCATTATTATAAATAGAATCATATTCATCATTTGAATAATTTATAAAATTATTTGATGCATCAGAACAAAAACGTGAAAGCATAGCAGACGCGGCAAGATTAGAAGCATCAACACCTACAACAGTTGCCTCATAATTTCTGTCAGAATATACTGCACTTAACCATGTGTTCCATTCTACCTGTTTTATATCAGCTTTTACACCAACCTCATTTAACTGGTCTGCTATAACCTGTGCCGTATCAACGTGCTGAGGATAGTTGCTTGGAACTGTAATTGTAAAGCTCAGCGTTCCTTCACTATAGCCGGCATCTTCAAGCAATTCTTTTGCACGATCAGGATCATAACCATAGGTATCATTAAGTTCAGGGATATAATATTTTTTGAAATTAGGAAACATACTGCTTCCCAGCTCTACACCTCTTCCGTCAGAAGTAATATCAAGTATTTCACTTTTATCTACAGCATAACAAAGTGCCTGTCTTACACGCTGATCTTTAAAAGGTTCGAAATCATTATTAAGATACATAGCCTGAACAAGATTCATCGTGCCTTCAAGAACTGTGAAATCACTTGAAAGCTGCTGTGCCTGTGATACAGGAAGGTGTGCCATCATATCAACAGAACCGCCGTTGAGATTCATAACAAGAGAATCAGGATCTGCACAAACTTTAAACGTCACATCCTCAATATATGCCTTGTCACCCCAATATTCGTCAAACTTTTCCATTACAATATTTTCCTGTACAGAACGTGAAACATACTTATAAGGTCCTGTACCTATAGGATTTGTATCAGAATCAGTTTGACCAGCCGGTGTGATAGCCGCCTTGACTGAAGCGACATATGACATAAAATCAGGGTCACGTTCCTTAAGAGTGATCTCAACTGTTTTGTCATCTATTTTTTCAATAGAATCAATATTAGAAAATGCCGGTACAAGAGGTTCGTTTCCATTAGTACCGGCACAGTTTTCAATTGATGAAATTACATCTTCTGCTGTAACAGTATTACCGTTATGGAATTTAACGTTTTCTCTTAAAGTAAACGTATACACAAGTCCGTCCGGTGATTGAACACAGTTCTCTGCAACAGCAGGTATCAATCCACCATTACTGTCGGGCTTATAAAGTCCTTCAAATACGTTGAAAAGTATTTCTCGAGTAGCCGCAGCTTCTGCTTTGTGCGGATCAAGACTTTCTTCCAAATCCTGAGCGATGCCCACAGTAATGTGTGAGGAATCTTCCTTTCCTGTACGGTCACTTGCGTTATTGCATCCGCTAAGTGCTGTGGAGAGTAGAGAAAGTGCCAAAACCATGGCAAGCTTTCTTGTGGTAGCTTTTTTCATGTTACCATTCCTTTCAATATAATATAAAATTTTTTATGTATGTCTTTTTTCAAGGTGCTTTTCTCAAGGATAAAGCCCTATCTATTTTGACGATACAAATGTATTATAACACATCTTCCATAAAAATGCAACTAAAAAAATAAATTCATATTTATATAATAAATTCCACAAAAAAGCAGCTCTCGTAAATGAAAGCTGCTTTATTATGACTTGATATTAAAATTATATTCCTGCTGCATTTTCAGAATATATTTTAAGAATTTCCATAGCATCGGTAATATCCACTTTTCCATCTCTATTTATATCAGCTGCTTTTTTCTGAGCTTCTGTAAATTCATCGGTGGGAAGCAGTGCTGCTGACATTGAATATAAACTCAAAGTTCCTATCGCATCTTTTATATCGATCTTTCCGTTTTGATCTAAATCACCTAAATTTAAATAATCAAGCTCTATATGATGCTCTGATATAAATATATTATCTTCTGATACAAATTCATTTGATGAAAGTATTTTATATCCTGAATTATCAGACGGTTTCATTGTTATGTAAAAATGATATTCACAATCTGATATGTTTTCAAAATCCGGGTCTTTTATAATTATCTTCTGACTATAAGACGAACTATCATCCATTGATGAAACAATATTCAACGTATAATAAGATGCATATTCACCGCTGTCTACCAGATATTCACACTGGCTTAAAATCATACCATATATAATATCACTCGTTGATTTCTCGTTTTTAATATTTGCATTATAAAAACGGAACACACCTTCCGGTTCTATTTTATCAAGTGAAACATTTATCGAGCCTTCGTTTTCCATATGGAAATATATTTTACCGGATATATCATGTAATGACACCCCTTCTTCTAAAGGGAGCATTTCCTTCTTTATAGAAAAGCCTGTATTCTCAATCGCAAAGCTGTCAACGTTTATAATCTGTATCGCAGAAAACACAGTAAAAAGTGCGGCTACAAGACGCTTTTTCATAGTGACTACCTCTTTTTATTATTCCATGGACATATAATACTTGATTTCGGTTACATAAGTTCCGTCTGTACAGAACTCCATAACGCAACCATCATCAGTTTTATATCTATATATATTCGTTTCTTCATTCAAACACTTTTCCATACCATATGCTGCATAGACTTCATCAATTGTAGATCCTTTTTTAATGCCCTTATTAGTACATACCTTTTCGTTGCTAAGTACTATTTCAGTTATAAATTCACCGCTTGTACCGTCTTCTTTGGTCATCTCTTCAGCAACAACATAGAAATCATCAAATTGATATGTACGTGAAATAGTACCGCCGTGTACAGGTGAGCCTTCGGATACAGATACGGCATGTGAACCCAAAGATGGCTGAACATCGCCTACTTTTACTACAATATCATTTGACTTAAATTTCATATCATCATCAGGATTGAAATTTCCATCAGGCATATTTTGGGTTTCAAGAGTTGTAACTGTAGTTGTTTCAACAGTTGTTTCTGTTGTTTCAGCAGGCGGAAGAGTGACTGTAACAATTACTGTCACTGTAGCTGCTCCATGATTTGCATTAGTTACACGGGCATTAGGATCTCCTACAAATTGTATTGGAATAGATCTTGATGTTGTAGTACCGGTAGTAATTGTGGTGGTGCCGGTCGTTGCAGAGGAAGATGTATCGGAAGAAGCAGTCAGTTTGCTTACAGCCGTTGTAGTAGCAATAGTCGAAGAAACTTTAACATCACTTTCTACTTCTATTTTATTCATATCATCTTTATCATTGTCAACAGATCTTGTACATGAACATCCTACAAAAACCGATGTACTGATTGCAGATACTGCTAATAATGCAACTATTTTTCTTTCCATAATAATCGATCCTTTCCACTGATTTTATATTTCCTTCAGAATATATCACACATTTTTATTATATACCTATTACTCATTCTAATTATACTAATTCTAATTATAATAATATATTATACATAAAACTATCGCTGCTGTCAATGGTTTTTATTTCCGTACAGGAAAAAAAGTGATTTTTACCGATTTATATTTTATGCTGCTCTAAAAACTGTTGAAATCATAATCGATTTATGCTATACTTAAAGCTATAATATCATATAATGTCATAAGTTAGTAAGCTATGATGAAAATATACAAATAATCTATAGTCATATTTTTATATGCAGACAAAAACAAAGGAGAAAATCACATATGAACAAACAAATGAAATGGACAAGCTGCTGGGGAAATGCAATTTCAATAGCCACACGCAGACCCGAAAACTATGCTAAAAATCTCACTTTACGCTATCCTGTAAAAATGCTTTTAAACGGAAATGCACTGCGTATAAGACTTGACAATTTTTGTGGAACTGAAGATGTTACAGTAACCGCTTCCGTTGCAAGATCAAACGGTAATTCAAATATAGATAAATCTTCAGTTTTGCCTATTACTCTGGACGGAAAAGAAAAAATGACTATTCCAAAAGGTGAAAGAGTATTGTGCGATCCCATAAAAATTGATATAACAGCAGGAGAATATATTTCAATAAGCCTTTATCTTGAAGATTTTACAGAAATGCGTTCGGCTGTACTCATAACAGGTCCGCTTTCAAAAGGATTTTTTGCTGTGGGAAATTTCACCGGAACAGAAGAACTTCCGCTGGAACTTTCAAACAAGACAAACTGGTTTTATTTTCTTAGTGATATTGAAGTTTATACAGACTCTGAAGCTCATTCTGTTATATGTTATGGTGATTCTATAACCGCAGGTGCGTGGCCTGATTATCTTATGGAACGTACTCTTGAAATAAGCAATGGCAAAACTGCAATAATCAGAAAAGCAGCAAGCGGCACACGTATTCTAAGACAATATGACAATATCACTTATGATTCATATGGTTTAAAAGGCAGTATTAGGTTTCCAAGAGAGATACCCATTGTGAGCGGAGCAGATACTGTAATAATTCAACATGGTATAAATGATATTATTCACCCTGTGGGAACTAACGTAAATAAATTTAGACCGTGGAGTGATCTTCCTACTGTTGCTGAATTGATAGATGGTTTAAGGGAATACATACATCTTGCAAGAGAATATAATCTAAAAGTATATCTTGGAACTCTTTTGCCAATTGAGGGCTGGAGAACATATGCGGATTTCCGTGAAGAGATAAGAAATGAACTGAATGATTGGATACGCACTACCGAT
>CANOIR010000072.1 GCA_947566125.1 uncultured Ruminococcus sp.
CGTATTTCTAAACTTATCGCTTTTTCTCTTGCTGCTTAAGTGTACGCATATGGGTGTTATGGGGGAAGTTATTATACCATTAACTAGAATTGCTGTTCCAGTGTTTTTTATGATCACAGGATATTACTATTCTATTACTAAATATAATAATAACGTCAAGAAACAATTATATAAAATATTTCGTTTGTTCATTGGCGCAAACTTATTATTTTTCGTTTGGAATTTGTTAAAGGTCTTTATTTCAAACGATTCTGTAATAACGGAAATTAACAAAATATTTAGTGTGAAATCCATAATAAAGTTCATTTTATTAAATGAGTCGCCATTCGCCGAACACCTTTGGTATTTAGGTGCAATCTTATATGTTTTGCTGATTGTTTTCTTTTTTGAGAAAAAGTGGAGTATAGAAAAATTGTATCCGATTGTTCCTTTTTTACTCATGACGGATTTAGTTTTTGGCAAGTACTCTTTGATGTTGTTTGACCAAGATATTCCATACATTTTAGTTAGAAATTTTTTGTGTGTAGGATTACCATATTTTCTTATTGGAAATTGGTTGTATACATATAATATAAAAGTAAAGCCTAATAAAGCAAGATTGCTTGTTTTTGTTTTTACATTTACAACCTTAGTTGAGCGTTTGCTGTTAGGTGTGTTCTCAGTAAATGCGACAAGAGATCATTATATTAGCACAACTTTTTTGACTGTTTTTGTTTTTTTACTGGCCGTACAGCATGAGGATATGTATACAAGCAATAGGCTATCAGTGTTATGCAATATTGGAGCAAAACTTTCAACAAGCATATATATTCTACATCCTATTATAATCACTGTATTCGCAAAAATAATAGTCTATTTTTCTCGCTATATACCATTCATAAATATTTTGTATAGTTACATAGCCCCTTTTGTAATTTTTATATTTACAGCAATACTATCTTGGCTATTCCATGAAATAACTAAAAGAATAAGTGCAAAATTATGTTGTGTAAAAAATAAAATCATGCATAATTAGCACTGCAAAAAATTAAATAATAAAAAACAGCACTGCATAACTTTTAGTTTTTCTGCAATGCTGTTTTTTAATTGAAATTAAGATAAACTTTTATTTCACAATATATTCTTACCGTTTATTCCAACGATTCAAGACAAACATAGCTGCAAAACCGGTAAGCAAGCCTGTAACACAGCCGCTAAGCAGCAGAAAAGGCATATACCATATTACCTGTACGGTCTGCATCACAGTCATAGCAGCTATAATTTGACCTATATTATGCAAAATCGCACCGCATACACTTGTAAACCAAAGATACTTTCCATTCAAAATACGACTCAAAAACGCCATACCTAAAAGACAAAGTATTCCTCCGCTAAAAGAGTAAATACAGCTTACAAGCGTTCCGGTAAAAAGTGAGCCTAAAAGAATTCTCATTATCAAAACGACAAATGCATCTTTAATACTATATTTTTGCAATACAAATAATGTAACGATATTTGCTAAGCCAAGCTTTATACCGGGAATCGGAATTGGAATAATAATTTGTGCTTCTAAAATAAAAATAACTAAAGATATTGACATAAACATTGATAATAAAACTAAATGTTTAACCGACCTTTGCATCTAAATCCTCCGTTTCATAATCATTACCGTCTACAATTTGAATATATACTTTATTTGGCAAGCATACAATGGGTAAAACACCATCCGAAATAGCTCCATGTTTTACACAAAGTCCATCCGGACAGCTTGCAGATTCCATTTGAACCTTTTCTTTTGAAATCAAAACATTGTTCACTTCACCGTTTTCGCCTTTGATTTCTATAACATAAGGCTTATCTACACTATCCATTGCAATACGATAAAGTTCTTTGCCATCCTGAGTGATTATAACATTACGATTAGATATTTGTTTGTGCATAACTAAATAGCTGCCTATAATTCCTATCAAAATCAAACAAATAAAAACGCTTATTACAATTTTTTTGTGTTTCATAAAATTTCTATTATCTCCTTGATTTTATGTTATTTTAAGTATAACATCATATATAAATCAAGTCAAGCGTCTGTAAATGAAAATAACAAAAGGCTGTCGCAGCTTAAAAATCTCTGCAACAGCCTATTTATTTTATAATAATATTATTTTATAATAATTTAAAATCAATCGTGAAGCTTACGATGGTCTATTACACGTACAGCTTTTCCTTCGCTGCGGACAATTGTCTTTGGTGCTACCAAATGTACTTTTGGTGAAATACCAAGCATTGTCTTTATAGCTGTAGCAAGTTTTTTCTCATGCACTTCCAGTGATGATTTTGAATTTTCATATTCTTCCGGAGTCAATTCAACGTTTATATCAAGTGTATCTGTATTGTTTATACGGTCAACTTCAATTTGATAGTTAGGCGTATAGCCCATGTTCAAAAGAACTGTTTCAATTTGTGATGGGAACACATTTACACCACGGATTATGAGCATATCATCACTTCTACCCATTGGCTTGGACATTTTTATAAGAGTACGTCCGCATGAACACTTCTTTCTAGAAAGTACACAAATATCACGTGTACGGTATCTGATAAGCGGAAACGCATCTTTAGTAAGCGATGTAAATACAAGTTCACCCTTTTCACCTTCCGGTAAAACCTCGCCTGTTTCAGGGTCTATAATTTCAGCATAGAAATGGTCTTCGTTTATATGCATTCCGGATTGTTCTTCGCACTCAAATGCAACACCAGGACCAGATGTTTCTGTAAGACCATAAATATCATAAGCCTTAATTCCCAAGGTCTTTTCAATATCCTGTCTCATTTCTTCTGTCCAAGGTTCAGCACCAAATATGCCCGCCTTCAGACTATTATCCTCCGGCTTATATCCCTTTTCTCTAAGAGTTTCTCCTATGTATGCTGCATATGATGGAGTACAGCATAAAATTGTAGATTTAAGATCCATCATAAATTGTATCTGTCTTTCTGTATTACCAGAAGACATTGGCAATGTAAGACAGCCTACCTTATGAGAACCGCCGTTAAGACCAGGACCGCCTGTAAACAAACCATATCCATAGCATACATGGCAAACATCCTCATTTGTACCGCCTGCTGCAACAATAGCTCTGGCACAGCAATCTTCCCAAATATCAATATCTTCCTGAGTATAAAATGCTACAACACGTCTTCCTGTTGTTCCGGATGTTGATTGGATACGAACACAGTTCTTCAAATCTGTTGCCAAAAGTCCATAAGGATATTGATCACGAAGATCTGCTTTTGTAAGAAAAGGAAGTTTTGTTATATCGTCAATAGAGTTAATATCATCTGGCGTAAGTCCTTTGTCATTCATAAGCTTCTGATAATATGGAACATTATCATAAACGTGTTTAACTTGTTTTACAAAACGCTCACTTTGCAGTTTTTTCATATCCTCTACGGACATTGTTTCAATTCCAGGCTGATAATATCTTTTTTCCATGATATAAAATTCTCCTTTAAAATAAATTGACTTTGATTTTTGTTAAAAAATCACTTGAATAATGTCTGCTATAGTAGTATAATTATATAAACATAAAATGTAAGGAGTAAAACAAAATGATTATTGATTTCCACACTCATGTATTTCCAGACGCTATTGCCAAATCAACGATTGACTTTTTAGCTTCAAAATCCGGCTATGTGCCTTATGGTGACGGTTCACTTAAAAGCCTTATTTCTTTAATGGATAATGGCAATGTAGACAAAAGTGTAATACTTCCGGTAGTTACAAAGCCTTCTCAATTTAAGAGTATAAATGAATTTGCACATAAGCTGAATAACACAGATAGAATATACTCTTTCGGCGGAATACATCCTGCTGATGAAACTCCATTTGAACATTTAGACCAGATAAAACAAATGGGACTTTATGGAATAAAGCTCCATCCAGACTATCAATCAGCGTTCATTGACGATAAGCGATACATAGAAATAATACGATATGCATTGTCAATAGGGCTTGCTATAGTCACTCATGCAGGAATTGATGAAGGCTGTAGCGGTGAAGTAAAATGTACACCTGATAGGATCTTGCATATGTTTGACGCTGTTTATAAAGGCAATATGCCAACTCAGCCACGCATTATTCTTGCTCATGCCGGCGGATTTAAAATGCATACAGAAGTACTTGAAAAACTCTGTGGCATTCCCGCATATTTTGACCTTGCTTATGTTATGGAATATGCAGACCCTGATATTATAATGTCTATAATTCGTACTCACGGAGCAGACAAAATTTTATTCGCAACGGACAGTCCATGGAGCGATCAGAAAATAAGTATTAAAAAGCTAAAGTCTCTGCCTCTTTCGGCAGAAGAGATTGACAAAATATTCTCAAAAAACGCTCTTACCATCCTTAATAAATAGCCATCTATTATTTTACCACATTATTATTATAATTTCAAGCCTTTTTTCAATTTAACTTTTCCATTTTTGATATATTATCACAAAAACACTAAGGAGCTGCTGCAACTTAACGCTGCAACAGCTCCTTTTTAATATTATTTATTCAAAATAAAACTTAATATGAAACAACAGTTGTAGTTGTAGTTTGTATAGGCAGTATTTCTGTTACTGTTGTAGTTTGAATAGGCTCAATTGGAATAAAATTTATTTGTTGTGCAATAAATTGCATTAACGCAGTTGAATCTAATGCATTTATTTCACCATCATGATAACAATCAGCAGCCTTCATCTGTTCATCATTTAATATAATTACACCGGCAATAAACTTATTTATATAAACAATATCGATCATTGATCTGCTGTCATCAAGATTCAGATCTCCATTGCCGCCATCTGAAGGTACTGTAACAGTAGTAACTGTTGTTGTTTCTGATGTTTCAGTTGTTGTAACCGGAATTTTATCAGCATAAGCTGTCAACCAATCTTCTGGAAGTTCGTCAAGTGTAATACAATAATCACTATTATATGTTTCACTCAAAGTAGCCGCATCCTGATAACGCTCGCTCATAAGATATTCGCCGTACCAAGGACAGAAATAAAGCCAGCCTGCATTTTCAACTACCATATTTTCAACAGTAGGAACAGTATCATTTTCGGACATAGCTACCATCTTCTTGCCGTCTGTAAGGTCTACAAGATAATTGTAAATAGAAGAAATAGCTGATACATTCGGACCGCTTGAAAGACCGTCATCTCTGTTGTTATCTACATTGTACTTGTCATATGCTACAAGGTCAACATATTCATCACCAGGATACCATGAAGGAGAATTAGCGTAGTTGTAGCTGTTGTATTCCCAAATAAGATTGTGAAGACCATATTTTTCAGTGAGAGTTGTATACAAGAGTTTCCAAAGTTCTTTGTAAACTTCAGAACCTCTGTCACCCCACCAGAACCATGCTGTACCATCACTATAGTTGCCTTCATTACCCTGCGCCTCATGAAGAGGTCTAAAGATTATAGGAACATTATTTTCCTGAAGAATAAGCAGCTGTTCTGCTAAATCTTCCATAGCAGCTTGAAAATACTCATATTCCTTTGTACCTTCAACGATCGCATTTGCAGTATTGAATGTACTGTTTGATTCCTGATAGTTCTTATAGCTGCATTCCTTCCAGTCTACTTCATCACCAAGTTCATAGTTATCAAAATCGATTGGAACATTAATATGCCATGCTGCTGTTGCAATACCGTTTTTATTTTTAGTCCAGTCAATAATACGTTCTGTAGAACCATCATCCCAACCATAAAGCGGATTGTAGTTCATGAAATCAAATCCACGAATAGCCGGCTGCTTTCCTGTTTTCTCCTGAATATATTCAAATTCAAGTTCAGAATTGCCGTCATTACCGCCGCCATAAATTTCTTGCTGACCTGAAATAATATGGCTGCCGTAAACACTCTTCATATATCCCATAAGAGATCTTGCTTCCAGAGTAGCCTTTGCATCAACAAGAGTAGAAGTTGCCTTTGAATAATCCGGAGGTGCAGTTGCAGTAAGAGTTACACTATCGTAAAGGCAATAACCCCAACCGCCACCAAATGTGATTGTGTTTTCGCCCTTAGTAAGTTTAATATCGCCAAAACTGTAATCGTTCCATGTTGCAGTACGTGGAATTTTTACATTCTTTTTCCATGTGCTGTCATCAGAACGCTTAACACTTACCTCAGCTTCACGTATTTCACCCTCATTGCCAAGATACATAATACATCTTGATACAAGACGATACATACCGTCCTTTGGAGCATTTACTGTAAATGACATAGTACCATCAATGCTTGTTACCCATACAAAGCCATCGCCCGTATAACCAGGGTACTCATCATTGTAAACCTTTGTAGCGACCTCAGCATTTTCAATAATAA
>CANOIR010000073.1 GCA_947566125.1 uncultured Ruminococcus sp.
TAGAAAACGGGAATTCTGATGTGTCTATATGATTAGTTCTAAAATCATAGACGATTTCAGACTGTGTATCTGTAGAGGATGTTTCAGGGAGTTGATTGGCAGAAGGCGTTAATTGTTCTGCTTCTGTATTATCCCATATATCTGTATAATATCCGCTTCCGGGTTTTGAAATAATATAGCCTTCTGCCATAAGCTGAGCGTATGCTGTTTCTACTGTTATAATGCTTATTTTAAGATGAGATGCCAGAGTTCGTTTTGACGGAAGTTTTTCTTTGTTTTTAATATTTCCGTTTTCTATTTCTGTTTTTATATATTCATAAAGCTGAATATAAAGAGGCGTCTTGCTGTTTGTATCAAGTGAAATTGTAATCATAATATCAAACCGACCTTATAAAAAAAACTAAAACCGAACATTGTGATGATGCCAGTTATGTGATATTATTATATCATAAAATCGAAGATTTTTGATATAATTGTCCGATTTGCGTATCTGCAAGGACTTTAGATAAATGTAATAAACGCTATGCGTTTATTATATCATAAAAAATAATATATATCAAGGAGAGATGATATTATGAAAAATAATAATCGTTATGAACTCAATAAGGAGCTTGCCCAGATGCTTAAAGGCGGCGTAATAATGGACGTAACAACTCCGGAGCAGGCAAAAATCGCAGAAGAAGCAGGAGCTTGTGCAGTAATGGCACTGGAGAGAATACCAGCTGATATAAGAGCAGCCGGCGGAGTATCCAGAATGAGCGACCCAAAGATGATAAAGGGAATTCAAGCTGCTGTATCTATTCCCGTAATGGCTAAGTGCAGAATAGGTCATTTTGCAGAAGCTCAAATATTGCAGGCTATTGAGATTGATTATATAGATGAAAGTGAAGTTCTTTCACCGGCTGATGATAAGCTGCATATCAACAAAAGAAAGTTTGATGTGCCATTTGTGTGTGGAGCTAAAGACTTGGGAGAAGCACTTCGCAGAATAAACGAAGGTGCGTCTATGATAAGAACAAAGGGCGAGCCGGGTACAGGTGATATTGTTCAGGCTGTGCGTCATATGCGTATGATGAATAGTGCTATTAGAAAGATTCAGTCTATGGATGAGGACGAACTTTACAATGAAGCTAAAATAATGGAAGTACCATTTGACCTTGTTTTATATGTTCATGAAAACGGCAGACTTCCTGTTGTAAACTTTGCTGCCGGCGGTGTAGCAACACCGGCTGATGCGGCACTTATGATGCAGCTTGGTGCAGAAGGCGTATTTGTAGGTTCGGGAATATTCAAGTCAGGCAATCCTGCAAAGAGAGCAAGAGCTATTGTACAGGCTGTAACAAATTATAATGATGCAAAGCTTTTAGCAGAACTGTCAGAGGACCTGGGTGAAGCTATGGTAGGCATAAATGAAGATGAGATAAGCTTGCTTATGGCAGAAAGAGGAAAATAATAATGAGAATTGGTGTACTTGCATTGCAAGGTGCATTTATTGAGCATGAAAAGAAAATTTTAGAATGCGGTGCAGAAACTTTTGAAATCAGGCAAAGACATGACATTGAAAGGTCATTTGATGGATTGATATTGCCTGGCGGCGAGAGTACAGTAATGGGAAAACTTTTGAGAGAGCTGGAGCTTATAGACCCTATACGTGAATATATAAAATCCGGAATGGGTGTTATGGGTACGTGTGCCGGACTTATTCTGCTTGCGGAACATATTTCTGATGATAATACAGTACATATAGGCACAATGGGAATTACAGTTAAGAGAAATGCTTATGGCAGGCAGCTTGGCAGTTTCTGTACAAATGCAGACTTCAAAGACCTTGGAGAAATCCCAATGACATTTATAAGAGCACCATATATTGAAAGTACAAGCAGAGCAGAGATACTTTCTACAGTTGATAAAAGAGCAGTTGCAGCAAGAGAAGGAAAACAGCTTGCTCTTGCGTTTCATCCAGAGCTTGAAGAAAAGCCGCTTATACATGAATATTTCTTAAATATGATATAATATAATAAATCCGTCTTTTAGATATTTATAGTCAGTGAAAGGCGGATTTTTTATTTTGCTGATTTACTCTGAACAGAATTAAAAATGCACAATATAAAATAAACTTTTTCGCAAAATTTTAAATAAAATAGCAAGATGTCCGCTTGCATTTATATTGCTGGTATGTTATAATTGTTCTTATAAGATGTATAATTTTACTAATTGAAAGGGGTAAGAATTATCATGAAAAAGAACTTAAAAATAACATCAAGCATTATTACATCAGCTATGATTTTTACCGCAATGCCGTGTTATTATAATAATTACGCAGATGCTGTGCTGATAGATGCCTTGCAATTTTCTGCCGGTTCGGGATTCTATGACACTAACTTTGAGCTTACTATCTCATCACCAAGAGGAAACGATATTTACTATACTATAGATGGAACAAATCCAATAACATCAGATACTGCAATGATTTATGACAGTGCAGTTACTGTAGAAGACAGAACATCTAAGCCAAATGTTTACAGTGCATATGCAGAAAATGATACAGCAACTTCCATTTGCATGGGACTTGGATATAAAGCACCTAATTTTGCTGTTGACAAGCCAACAGTTGTGCGAGCTGTTTCAAAAGACGCAAATGGGGAATACAGCAGTGTTGTAAGTCATACATATTTTATCACAACAGGAAGTCTTGAACAGTACAAAGACCTAACTGTAGTTTCTCTTGTAACTGACCCTGAAAATTTATTCGATTCTGAAAAGGGAATATATGTAACAGGACAGCAATATATTGACTGGAAAAACAGTCCAGATTATGACCCTGATAAGAGCGTATGGGATAAGGATTATATTACAAATTACTATTCACGTGGACGAGAATGGGAACGTGAAGCCGATATAGCTATATTTGAAAACGGAAAAAATATAGTTGAGCAATCAGTGGGCATTAGAATTAAAGGTGCATCTACAAGAAATAATTCTCAAAAGAGCTTTAATATTTATGCAAGAGGTGACTATGGTGCATCAAAAATAGAATATCCGTTATTGGAGAATAATTATTCTATAAACGGCAAACTCATAAAAAAGTATGATTCTATCTGTCTACGTTCAACACCGGATGAAGTACGTTTAAGAGATGGTTTTGCACAAAAGCTTATCCATGAAAGAGAATCACTTACAACGCAGGATATGAAGCAATGTGCAGTATTTTTAAACGGTGAATATTGGGGACAATATGAAATGACAGAAAAATTTTCTGATTATTTTATACAGTCTAATTATAATATTCCCAAGGAAAATGTTGCAATGGTAAAGAACGGTGAACTTGAAGAAGGTTCGGAGTCGGAAAAAGACGAACTCTATGGCTTTATGTATAGCTACGCCAGAAAAGACCTTACTATTGAATCGAATTATAATGCGGTATGTGATTTTATAGATATCGACAGTTTAATAGAGCATTACGCAGCAGGTCTGTATCTTGGAACATATGACTGGCCTAATTACAATTATGGCATGTGGAAAAATATGGGCAGTGAAATAGCCGGCAATCCATATAGTGACGGAAAATGGAGATTTATAACATTTGACCTTGATTACACAATGGGAGCATCATATGAAAACTTAGGCACCAGTGGCTATGCCTACGACAGTTTTAAGCATATGGATGAAAAAAGCGGAGAGTATTCGCCGACTGATTTATTTATAAGTCTTTTGAAAAATGAAACCTTTAGAAACAAGTTTATAGCTGTATACTGTGACTATGCAAATGAAGTCCTAGCCGTTGAAAAAGCAGATGAAATGATTGAATATTACAAAGAAAATTATACAGACAATCTTGCAAAAAGCCAGCTTCGCTGGTGGGGATTTTACGGCGGAACAGTAGAAGACAATATGGCATATTACAAAAGAAATTACGCTTCAGTGCTTGGCGGTATACGTACATTCTTTAATCAAAGAGCATATTACACTCTTGAAGATATGAAGGACTTTACCGGTATAACAGGTGAACTTCAGAGCATAACCCTTGGCGTAAATGGAAACGGCAAAATAAAGATAAATACAATTACTCCAGATATGGCAGATGGTGAATGGAGAGGTAAATATTATTCAGACTGTCCAATAACAATTACGGCTATGCCAAATGACGGCGAAGAATTTTTAGGCTGGACAGGTGATATTGAAAGCAATGAAAAAACATTGACACTTACTCTTGAAGAAGCGATGAATCTTAAGGCGAATTTCACGCCGGATACCTTGACAGTCTTGGGTGATGTAAACTCTGACGGAGTCCTTGATATTCTAGATGCAGAGTTGCTTCAAAGATGGCTTGTAGTTTCAGATGAAATAGAGGATATTGCAAAAGGTGATGTAAACGGTGACGGCAAAGTTAATATTTTTGATTTGTCTTTGATTAAAAGCAAGCTTATGAACTGATTTTTTTATTATTTCAAAACAAATAAAAAATATAAAAACAAAAGAAAAACAACATTTTTGCTTTAAAAATATATTTTATAAAGATTTATAGTAATTTTAATTGACATTTTAGCATATATATGTTACACTAAGTATGTTATGCACTTTATGTGTAAAATAATATATTTTTAAGGAGTAATTTGTATGGAAGCAAAGGGTAAAAATTTTCTTAAAGTGACCGGTATCATTATGATAGTTGGCGGTGGCTTGGGCATCATCATTTCTATTTTGGCATTTGTTGGTATTGCAGCACTTGTATCTTTAGGTGCTTCTTCAGGTGCACTTTACGCTGCTGGAGTTATCAGCCTTGTTGGTTCTGTTCTTGAACTGGTTGCTGGTATTATGGGTGTTAAAGAGTGCGGTAATCCTGAAAAGGCTAATACCTGTCTTATGTGGGGTATTATTGTAATAGCTTGCAGCGTTTTAAGTACTATTATTTCTGTTATAGGCGGCGGAGAATTTAATGTGTTCTCTTTTATTATCGGTTTGATTCTTCCGGTTCTTTACATAGTAGGGGCTTCTAAGAACAAGGCGTAATCACTTTTATTCAATAATATTATTCCATAACAATTGGCTGTTGCAATTTTAAATTTTGCAGCAGCCTTTTTATTTTTGTTTTAATTTACAAAACAAGCATAATTACTCCCTGGAAGGGGTCTGTGTACACTTGAAAATGATTGAAAAGTTAAAGTTGTGGGTCGTAGGGCGACCCGGCTGGCTCCAGCTCGTTCTGTAAATATTTCGTGAACTTTTCCAAAAACTTGAAGAAAATAATTCAAGTTTTCTTTAAGTGGGACTATTTATAGGAGGGATAATACTATGAAAAATAAAAAATCATTTATCATGTACACCGATTATCAAAAGCATATAAACCGTTTATCCGATGAAGAAGCAGGCAGGCTTATAAAAGCGGTGCTAGAGCAAGACGGCAATGCTTGTTACGATCCGGATTATTTAAGCGACTTAAAACGCCGCATTGAAAGGAGAAGGTATAATGAATCAAAACAGGCAAGAACAGACAATCAAGCTCAACAACAATCTCACATGGGACTTATCGGAAGAAAAAAACAAAAAGAAAGGAACAAGAAAAAAGATGTGGACGATCATGCTTATCGCTTTAAGTGCTTTGGCGATTTACGCTAAAATTGCACTTTGGCAGCATAATAAAGAGTTTTAAACAGCGAGGAGGATTAACATATGGATAACAATAGCCTCGGAACAACTGTAAGAGCGAAAAGAGAAGAGTTGCAGATGACGCAGCCGGAACTTGCAGAGCGTGTTGGTACATCGCAGAGTCATGTGAGTCGAATTGAAGCTGATCAATGCGTGCCATCGGCAGTATTGCTTGTCAAGCTTGCCGGAGCATTGAAAATGTCGGCTGCTGAATTGTTGGAAGCGGCAGAGATAAAGACAGCTTAAAAGCCGAAACAGCGGACAAGCTCCGCTGTCTGCCGGAGATGGTCTCCCGGCACTGATGATGGCAGACCGCATATAGCAGATAAATCACGGTGAGAGCAGGTGCAGCAGCTGATGATTTATCGAGAATCTGTACAGCCATGAACAGAAAAGAGGTGAACAGGCATGAACTTGAAAGAAAGCGTCAGCCACGTATTGAAGCTGATGATGCCAAAGCTCGGACAGCGTATCAAAATCGAAGAAAAACCTGGCGAGTGGAAA
>CANOIR010000074.1 GCA_947566125.1 uncultured Ruminococcus sp.
GCAAAAGTCATATAAATTATAGTTTTTTAAAGGTTAATAATTCATAAGTCTCCGAAATATGATATATTATATCTGAAATCAGATTATATTCAATTATTATAGTGATAATTCAGTAAAATAACATCTCAATATTGAGTTTTTTTCAATTTGTGCCTAAAAATATTGTTTCATGCCATATCAATAGACAAATATAAAAAAATGTTTTATAGTATATGTAACAAATAACAAAAGGTGACAAAAAATGATTAAAGTTATTAGTGATAATATCCTTAAATATCTTATAAAATCAGAAGTCATAGATGATAGTAAAGAATGCAGTGATTATTATAGGTATGGCTTAGAAATTACTATTTCATCAATATTAAATATTGTGCTGATACTTTTGGTTGGAATTATTTCAAATAATTTTTTTGAGAGTGTTACTTTTTTAATATGTTTTATTCCGCTCAGACAGTTTACAGGCGGATATCATGCAGATACATACTTAAAATGTAATCTTAGTTTTATGCTTTTATTCTCGGTATTATTATTAATATATAATATCACATTTCAATTTATCAGCTTTTATGAAGAGTTTGCAATGCTTGTTTTAAGCATGATAATATTTATAACTGAATGTCCAGTTGAAAATAAAAACAAACCGCTAACAGACAAGCAAAAGAAGAAAAATAATCATTTGGCTGTAATACTTGGATTATTCTATGGTGTTATAGGAGTAATTTTAAAAGTATTATCATACAGTATCGGAGTAATATTTATTTACACTCTGGTTTTAATTTCACTTCTAATAATTGTTGCGAAATTACAAAAAATAAGAAAGGAGGAATAGCAATGAACAAAACTAATAAAAAGACTGCTTTTGTAATTAAAAAGCTTGCAGAAACTATGGCTAATGCTGCCTACGATTCTGCTTCTATGTGGGGAATGCATCAACCTAAAGAGCCTAAAAAGGTTAACACTTCAAAGAAATAAATTTAATATATGTATTTTAAATGTTTCACTCCAGCATACTTCAAATATTTAAGGAGGAGTATAATGAAAAACAAAATTAAAAAAATTATGGCAGCTGTATCTTCAGTTATTCTTTGTGCACTGCCAATAGCAAATGGAATTTCTGCAAGTGCAGCAGGAACGACTCAATTTAAAACATATGTTCTGTACAACATTTCACAAAATCCAAGTGTTGCATATTTTGATTTTTCGCTAAGCTATAATTCAAATGTAACAGCTGAACCAAGTAAGGCAACTTCACTTTGCAATGGAGGATATTTCCGTTCTAATAATAATATTATCAGCCGCAAGGTTCAGTGTACATACAATGGTAATGCTATTGGGAATATTGGAATACTTAATTCAACAAAGTTCATAACTCCGATGACAACCTCAAGTGTTTATGATGTTGTTAAATACACAGATGCTGTAATTCGAGATGAATATGGAATTACATTATCTCCAACTTCTATAACAATGGACGCTACTCTTCTCGGAGATGTAAATCTGGATGGTGTTGTTAACAATAGTGATGCTGAGCTTATAATGAAAGCTCTTGCAAACCCTGATAGATATAAACTCAATGAAAAACAAATAGACGCTGCTGATGTTTATGAGAGGGGTACAAGTGGCATTACTAATATGGATGCACTTATTATTCAGGAGTATGTTCAGGGTCAAAGAAATCACTTTTAATTATATTTGCTCTAATCTACGTTTTAATGCATTTAAGTATTTTTACATGGTAAAGGAGGAGTATCATGAAAATTAAAAAAGTTATGGCAGCTGTATCTTCAATAACTCTTTGCATTATTCCAACAATGAATGGTTTTTCAGCCAGTGCAGATACATCTAATTATGATTCATATCGTTTGTATTTTGATGTAAATAGAGGTTCTGGAGTATCGATGTGTTCAGCATCATATAATTATGACTATGGCAATTTTAAATTCCTTGGAAATCCATTCTTTATTGGTAACTTAGGTGGAAATGTTAGTGGCGGTGGCGGAAGAGGTTATGGCATTACTAATTACACATATGATCAGGGTAATATTTACAATGAAGGTACATTATTTACTTTATTAATGGGTTCAAAAGGTTATATTTGGAACAACTTTAGCAATTTTAATCTAACAGTAAAGGATAAGGATGGAAATTTACTAAATCCAAGTCTGATTAAAATATCAACAGTTTTAGTTGGTGATGCAAATGATGATGGCAAGGTTGACAATAATGATGTCACAGCAATATACAATTATTTAACCGATTCCAATTTGTATCCATTGAATTCTGAAAGAGGCGCTGATACCAATGGCGATTATATTGTTGACTTTACAGATGCCGTAAATATTTATAATTACTTGAATGGTCAAATAGAAGGATTTTATAAATATTAAATAAATTTAACATCTGCTGTAATCGTTGGAATAAGTACATAATTTATTTTATATCTTCACAACATAATCCAAACGAGTCCAGCCACCGGATTTAAGCCTATCAAAACAATCCTTAGTTTACACAATATTGCGTAGTATATATAACAAGTTGTACAACACAAAAACACAAAAAAATTCACCTTATAATGTATATTAACATACAATGTAAAGGGTGATAAATTATGCTAATGTGTGCTACTGTTTTAGAAGTAAACAATAATAGCTTACTAGTTCGTGATAATTCAACATCTCAGGAAGTCGTTGTAAATAAATCCTGTGTATGTAATTTTCGTGTTAATGATGTAGTTGGAATTGTTTATAATGGTATAATGACTATGAGTATCCCACCTCAAATAAGTGCTTCCAAAATATTCAGAATGCCGTTTAACAGGTGCTTTTAAAAATATGCAATGCAATATTGATTAAAAAACGGCGGTACCACAGTCTTTTCTGTAGTGCCGCCGTTTTTATCATTTCATTTTATAAACATCTCAAAAAGTGACGTTCTTGAAATGTTTATCATTACTTTTAAAGGTTAAATCTTCACCACATAATCCAAACGAATCTAAGCGCCGAATTTAAGTTTGCCCACAACTTGCTATATGTACAACAATTTATTATCAAAAAGATATTGCATAAAATAATCCTATAGTAAGTTCTAATAAATTTAAACTTAATAGTATCCTGCTGCCCCCTACGTTACATGTGCGTACACTTAAGAAAAATCAGCGTATTTACGTTGTTTTTAACACTTCTAAAACACTAATTTTTAAAGAATTCCCATCCAAAAGCAATTAAATTTACAGTTTAAATTGGTGCTTTTTGCAAATGAAACTACCAAAATCCTTGATTTTAAGCGGTTTGTGCTTAAATGTACGCCATATGTGCTCTACGTTATCTATTCTATGTTTCTTCATGTATATACAGATTCTAAATAAAAATCTATATTTAGTATAACAGAATTTATAAGAGCAGGTATAATAATAACCTGAATTATAGTCTTTTTAATAATATATACTATTAATTATCTTAAATATGATACAATATATCCTAAATCAGAGAGTATACAATAATTATAGGTATAATTTAGTAAAATAGGGTCTAAATATTGAGCTTTTTTCAATTCGTGCCTAAAAATATAATTTGATGTCAGATTAATATACAAATTAAAGAAATCATTGTATAATATATATAAGATGATAAAGAAAGATAAATATTCTTTACCTTAACAGTATTTGAAAATAAGAATCATAGAAGAATTGTTTTTTAGTAACACAATCGAAATACAGAAAGCTTTTGAATATAAAGTGAAATATATGAATATACATTTGTTCCATTAATATGTCTTTAAATATAAATTATATAATTTATTATTCCTGTAAAAAAGAATAATATAAATATTTCAGACAAAAGGAGTTTATCAAAAATGAAAAAATCAAAAAAATTAGTTGCTGCAATGGCAGCTGCGACAATGGCACTTACATCATTAGCCATCACACCTTTTTCGGCATCTGCTGCTACTAAAAACTACTACGATACCTATCGTCTTTATGCAGATCTTGACCCAGCATCAGGTATGCAACAAAGTTATATTGTCATTGCTCACAGAAGAATAATAGTCTCATTAGATCGTGAGGTAAAGGGAAACGTTGCAGGAAATATTAGAGATTATGGCAGTGCAGGAGACACATGGGGAAATGCTGTTCATTACTTTGATGCAACAGCTGACGTTACTGATGGCGGTACTTTATATAGACAAAATTTCTGTACAAACTACGATATTACTAATTTTAACACTATAGAAGATTTAAACGAAATTATCCATATAAATATAAATGAGACTAAAAACGCAGCAGGTAATATTATTACTCCAAATCCCGTTACAGTTAGTGCTGTCCTGGTTGGTGATATTAATAATGATAAAGTTGTTAATTGGCTTGACGTAACAGCTTTAAATAATCACTTAAGCGGTAAAACTGTACTTACAGGAAACTCTCTTCGTTCTGCTGATACAAACAATGATGGTTATGTAAATAATGCTGATTTGAGTATGTTAATTGATTATGCTAGTGGCAATATTCAAAATTTTTTAATGGGCTAAACTAATTTATAATTATTATATGTTATTTTAGAAAACATCAATACTCAAAACCTAAAATGTTTGAAAATTAAAAAATATAAATAAGGAGAAATTGAAATGAAAAAAGTTATTGCAGCTATAACATCCGGTCTGTTCAGTGCTTTGTCCATTTTTAGTCAAATGCCATGTGCAAATGCTTATTACGCCGGACAACAGCATACATGGAGATTTGTGGAAAAGTATTCTGGAATAGGTCTTGATTGGTATTCTAGTATTGCTATAAATGAAAACGGATATACATTTGGTTCTAGTGAAAAAGGATCATTAATTATAAACGATTCAAACTTTCAAACTACATACGACTTCGGATTATCAGCAATGATAAACGGATATTCAAGTCCACCAAAAATTAACGGTACTGGTTATTTATCAAAATCTACGTGGTATACTTCTCTATCAGTAAAATCATTCTCTTTGGACTATAGCTATGAAACAAGCAAAGGCTCTATCACAACAATGGCTGTTTTAGTTGGTGATGTTAATTTAGACGGATTTGTAAATAAGTTAGATGCAGATTATATAGCTGAATATCGTGCACAACTGTATAATGGCACAGATTACTTGACTGAAATTCAAAAGTTAGCTGGCGATGTTGATAATGACGGAGAAGTTACAGTATCAGACGCAGCAAAGATTGCACGATTTGCTAGTGGCTCAATAAATCATTTTTAAACTTAGTAAAATTGTTATTACATAAATACATTATATATACTTAACCTAATTTTACGAAAATGAAATAATACGCATAATTGCATTATTATTTTATTGAATAAATAACATTATTATTTAATGGAAGAAGGAGGTGAAATCAATGATAGGAACATGGGATTTTAGTACATTAAAAGCTTGCAATCTTCCTGAAAAGGTAGCAACAGGTTTTTCTGAAGTGTTTTCACATCTTTGTGGTGCTGATTATACTCCAGTATTGTACTGTGGTACACAATTAGTTCATGGTATAAATCATATGATTATTTGTAAGATGAAAGTTTGTCATCCAGACGCAACAGAAAAACTTGCAAAGGTAATTATTAATGAAGTACCTAAGACAGAACTTGAAAGCCTATGGTCAATTGTAACAATTCAAGATATTACATAAAAATAAATAGTAATATAAAGTGACTGGTATGATCTCAAAAAGATAGCATATCAGTCTCTTTATTTGTGATAATAAATTTTATATTCACCTATTAAGAGTAAAAAACAGCGGTACCACAGAAAAGAAATTGTAGTACCGCTGTTTTTATCATTTAATAAATATCTCAAAAAACGTTAAATCCTCACCGCATAATCAAGACAAATCCAACCACCGGATTTAAGCCTGCCAAAGCCATTCTTA
>CANOIR010000075.1 GCA_947566125.1 uncultured Ruminococcus sp.
CCTGTGACCCTCTGCTTGTAAGGCAGATGCTCTCCCAGCTGAGCTAAACTCCCATCATTTTCCATTTTGTTTTGTCGCTATCCCTTAGCGACGTATATTATTATACACCATATTGAAGCATTTGTCAAGCCTTTTTTCAAATTTTTTCAAAAAAATTTTTCTGCCCGAAATTGCGTGCTTTTTTGCTTGTTTGGTGTGTCGACTCAGATAAAAAATTAAAAGTAATGACTATAAGACTTGATTTATTTTCTATTTGAGTTTATAATAAAAGCATATCAAAAATAAAAAGGAGCATAAAAATATGAAGCGTATAGCAATAATAGGAGCAATGCCATCTGAACTCGCAGACATCAGAGCAGCTCTTCCAGATTCAGAAATTATAAAAAAAGCAGGATATGACTATTATGTAAGTCATGCATTAAACGACACGGAGATCATACACGTATGCAGCGGCATAGCCAAAGTAAATGCTGCAATATGCACACAAGCACTTATCGATACATTTAAGCCTGATGCCATAATAAACGCTGGTATAGCCGGTGGTATGAACAATGATGTAAAAGTGTGTGATATAGTGATCTCAAACGAAGTTCGTCACTATGACCTTGATTTACATTTCCTGAATGATTACCCTCCATACTGTGGTGTATTTACACCTGATGAAAAGCTTATGGCACTTGCTGCTGAATGCTGTGATAAATTTGATATAAATTATTTCTTTGGTAGAATAGTATCAGGAGAGGCATTTATAACAGACAGCGAGGTTAAAAAAGTTATCGCAGAAAATTTCAAACCACACGCAGTAGATATGGAAAGTTCAGCAGTCGGTCATTGTGCATATCGTAACAACGTACCGTTTGTAAGCGTAAGATGCATATCCGATAATGCGGATGACGAAGGTGCTATGTCTTTTGATAAATTTGAAAAGATAGCTGCAAAAAAAGTTGCTGATGTAGTACTCAAAATGGCGGAGTGTTTTTGATGATTTAAATTTAAAATAAGGCTTTCTATAGTGCATTAACGCATAATAGAAAGCCTTATTTGTTTTATTATTTTGATATAAAATTGATTTAATCAGCCATAACCGGAATATGTGAAACAACCTTTACTCCTGCTTCTTCCAGAGCCTTTGCAAAAGTATCTGCTGTCTTATTATCACAATTGCTTATAACGCATCCGCCTTCAGCAATCTGATCTACAGTAACACCTGCTGCATTTGCTGCATTTTCATATACCTCTGAAGTGCATAAATCAGTTCTATAAAATCTTGGTGCAACAAGTGAATCTATATTCGCTATGAAGTCTGTATTCTCATCAAGCACCCACTCGTGTGATGTTACTGTATGCTCGGACTTTATGCTGTCTATAATATCACCCAATACAGCACTTGCTGTAGGCAGTTTACCAGCACCTCTGCCATAGAACATTGTCTTATCAAATCCATCACCCCATACCATTATAGCGTTGAACACGCCATTAACATGAGCAATAAGGCTTTCTTCAGGCACGACCATAGGCATTACAGTAGAAAGGATCTTGCCGTCTTCCAGACGCTTTGTGCTGCCTATAAGCTTAATTGAACCATTCATTTTTTCTGCAAGCTCTACATCTTCGAGTGTTATGTCACGAATTCCCTTTGTATATACACTATCAGGATAAACGTGTTTGCCAAAGATAAGTGATGCAAGAATACATACCTTACGGCATGCGTCAGCACCGTCAATATCAGCAGTTGGGTCTTTTTCTGCATATCCAAGTTCCTGTGCAAGCTTTAATGCTTCATCAAAACCCATCTTATCGCAAAACATCTTTTCAAGGATAAAGTTAGTAGTACCATTTAAAATGCCGGCAGCAGCGGAAATGTCATTGCCTGCAAGACAAGTATGAAGTGGACGAATTATCGGTATAGCACCGCCTACACTTGCTTCAAAGAAGAAATTGCAATCATTTTTCTTTGCAATTTGCAAAAGAATATCGCCTTTTTCTGCAACGAGCTGTTTATTAGATGTTGAAACGCTCTTGCCAGCTTCTAAGCAGCTGCTTACAAACTTAAACGCAGGATTTACTCCGCCCATACATTCTGCCACATAACCAACTTCAGGGTCATTAAGAATAATATTTATATCGTGAACAACCTTGTCTGCATAAGGGTCACCCGGAAATTCACGAAGATCAAGAATATACTTTACATCCAATTCTGTACCAGTATTCTTTTCAATTTTTTCCTTGTTTTTGTAAAAAAGCTCTACAACACCAGAGCCTACTACGCCATAGCCTAAAACAGCAATTTTTTTCATAATATTTATTTCCTCCAAAATTTATTCACCGGACAACAGTCTGACTTCTACAACGCCTTTTACGCCACGCAGTGCATTTGTTATTTCCATTGGATTTGCAGCACCATCTCCGAATTGCAAAGAAATACTGACAACTGCAACACCATCTACAGGAATGCTTTGATTCACTGTTAAAATATTGGCATTTAGACTATAAAGCTTTGTCAGCACATTAGAAAGCACACCACCTTCGTCACGCAATACTGCTGAAAGATTGATAATACGCTGCGTCATCTTATCATCATATGCAAATACATAATCACGATACTTATAAAACGCACTTCTTGAAATGCCTACTCGTTTACAGGCTGAGGCAAAACTTTTTTCTGTTCTGTCTGCAACAAGTTTCTTTACCTCAAGCACTTTGCTAAATATTTCCGGCAAAACCGAGGTATCTACAACAATAAACTTTGTCTGCATATGCACATCACTCCCAATTCCTATGAAAAAGGCTCCTCTCCTGCATAATATTGCCACACAGTCTTTGTGCGTCCGCATATGAAGTACAATTGTACTCAATTCAACTATAATACTATACCACGAATTCAAACGTTTGTCAAGCTTCAACAGACAAAAAAAGCGGTTTTGACGCATTTATCGTACAGACCGCTTTTAAAGTGAATTTTTATTATTGAATGTGACAGTTTAATAAAAATGCAAATGATAAATCTTATTCATCAATTAAATTTCGTTCCGCATTTTTTGCAAAACATAGCTGATACGGCATTTGGCGTACCACACTGAGGGCAACATCTTACTCCGGCTTGCTGCTGCTCAGTTTTTGGCTGTTCGGCTATTGATTCATTATATGTCTGACCTAAAGACATTTTCTTCTTTTTATAATGCATCAGAACTATAGCCAATCCTGCGGAAGCTGCCAAAAGAACTACAACCGCACCAACCAGAAGTAATGTGAGATTATTTGAAGATGAATCGTTGTTATCATTATTATTATCTATAGTTGCCAAAACAGCCTTTTCTTCATCAGTAGTTTTTGCATTAGTTGTTAAAGTAGTGTTGATTTTTGTGGTTGCCTTTGTAATCGCTTTGGTCGTGGCTTTTGTAGTTGCCTTTGTTGTAGCCTTCTTTGTTCTTGGTGCTTCTGTAGGAGGTTCTGTAGGAGGATCTGTTTCTGGCTCTGGTGCAAAATATTCATCATACGGCGTTAAATATGACATGTCAACCCAACCATATAGAACAAAACCATCTTCATATTGATTTGTTAGATTAGAGCAATCAGCCCAATCTATACCCATTCTATAAACAGCATATTTTACATATACAACATCGCCTCTGCTAAATCCATATTCTATTTCCTGTGGTCCTCCACTCAGGACATAATCATATGTATACCCATATACTTCATCGCTATTGACCACATAGTACCCGCCTACATACCACGCATCTTCCGCCGGCATAGCATCTGCATACGCAGTCATATTTATATTGCCAAAACATATCACTGCCGCCAACAGCGTGAAACATAATCTTTTTAATATTTTCATTTTATAATACACCCCTATCAATCAAATTTATTTTTATAAAAATTTACCGATAAACATTCCGCCAAAATAAGAAGCGGCATTTAATATCAGCGAATATAAAAATGGATTTTGTTTTCCCTTAAGGCACTTACAATAAATTAGCGATTCCGAAAGCCAGACTGCAAATTCAAGCATGGCGATCCATAGAACCACAGAAGGCATACGAAATCGAAACAAGTGATCCAAATATACCACCAAAGGATTGGTGAGAATATTTACAAGAAATACCAATAAAAAATCCCATTTATTTCGATGCGGAAAACAAGCTGCTGCTAACAATTCCAGTATTTCAGTTAAAAGCAAGGCTTGTATCAATCCTTTTATCAAAATTATTGTTATAAATTCATCTGCCATAACTATTCTCCGCCGCTATGCTGTTTGGCAAGTACCAATGGTATGTATAACAAAAGCAGTGATGCCATTGACAACATCACATATATCCATGTTTGCGAGAACTGTGTAATATTACACAAATAAGATGGTATCAATCCAACGAAAATCGCAAATGTCAAAGCACCAAATACCGTTCCCTTTGCTTCCGGAAAATGCATTCCCAGCATTGAAAGAGTAATAGGCATTGTCATATTAAACAGAAATACAGCAAGCAGTCCCATTATAGGTATTTTATTTGCTCCTAAAAAGAAAATAGCACTACAAGTAAGTGAGATCAAAACTGTTTGACGAACTCCAAAGCGATCTGCCAAAATACCACCGACAGCTTTTCCCAATACAATTCCAATTGTCATAAGCAAAGCAAGCCAGCCGCTTGACCACGAAAATTTAAACACAGTACCCGCAAATGACCTAAGCACAACAACCAAAATACAGCAAACCGCCATCAATATCGACCAGCCACCTTGCTTATATTTGAATGAAAAGCCTTTCTTGATTTGTTTCTTCTCAGCTGCTGTATAGCATAATACTGCCTGTATCAGCAATGCAGCGACAAGAACTATTGCCATTGCCAAGATCCAATTCATCCCTTGTCCGGAGATCCATCTGCCTCCAAACACACCAAATGCACCCGTTGCCACAAAAACACCAACCGGCTGGCAAGCATTTTCCCGATATTCCATTGCTTCACGACCGCCGCCAACATGAAAACAAGCATTTCCGATTCCTAGAAATAATACTGCCGGAAATATCGGCAAGCCAAAGAATGTACCAATATAGACAAAAATCAGGCAAATTAGACCAGCAGCAACCATATAATGATTATGCTGAATAAAATCTCCCAGAATGCCTACCGGAAGTTGTCCGGCAAATGCAATAAAATTATATAATATTACATATAATAGATATTGTTCAATACCCAATTCAAAACTTAACGGCACAACTATCTGTGACATATAATAAATACAACAAAAATCCACCAGGCAATGCAACAGTGTATAATAAGAAAGGAAAAGCATTTTTTTATGCTTTTCCTCTATATAAATCATTAAATCATCCCCTTTTTTGACCGTGTCTATGACCTCACCCAATATTATAACATAATAAAAGCACTATTTTACCATTACATTATACAACATTTTTATATTATTTGCAACAGCTTAATACAAATTTTTTATTTTAATCACTGCTTCGCATAACATCTGCTACATCGCTTATGGTAACATACGCTTTAGGGTCTATAGAGAGAACGATATTTCTCATTTTAGCAATTTGAAAGCGATTTACTACAAAATAAATAACAGTCTTATCAGAATTTGAATAACCTCCTGTAGCTGCGATCTTAGTAGTACCGCATTCAAATGATTCTATCAAAGCATGACTTATATCATCAGCCTTGTCAGTAATTATCATAACAGACTTTGAACGGTCAAATCCCTCCACGATAAAATCAACCGTTTTAAGTCCTGCCGCATATGCAACTATAGAATATAGCGGCAAAATCCAGCTGTCTATGATAAGACCACATATTATGTAAAGGATAACATTATATATCATTACAAATGTTCCCACTGTAATACCTATTTTCTTTGCAAAGGTAACTGCCAATACATCAATTCC
>CANOIR010000076.1 GCA_947566125.1 uncultured Ruminococcus sp.
TACAATAGTATGAAAAAAGATAGTTAAAATGAAAGAAGGTATGACACATAGAGAAATATCTGAAAAACTTGGATTTATCAAAGAGCAGGTAAGCAGATTTATGGCTGTCTGCATGGTACGATATGATTAAAATGCAAGGGTATTCATCATAATCCTAAAATCATTCTGCGTGTGATGAACAAGTCAATCTTCTTTAAGCGATAAGATGACTGAGCGTAAAATTATCTGATCGAAAAACTGAAAAATGTACGATTTATAAAGCCGTATAATGTTTGATATAATGAACAAAGCTCTGCTACGGTAAAACAACCGCCGCATAATATCATTAATCTAAGAAAAAGCAAAACAGTCACATGATCCTTTTTGATCATGTGACTGTTTTTTATGAAATTGAAGGTATTCTTATTGTTCAGTTTGTCCCATAAGTGTCTGCTTCATCAAGCATAAATCGAAAATGTTTACCTTGGAATCTTTATTAACATCTCCGGCTTGCCAGTTATTAAGTTCAGTTGCCTTTACCAACCACTTCTGAATCATAACCAGATCGGCAATGCTAAACATTCCGTCTTCATTAACATCACCGTATACTGTTTCTTCTGATGAATTCGGAACGATCCAGCATCCGTCATCAACTATAAGACAAAGCATTTTTATTGTATCGCCAAAATATACATCATCACCATAATTTACAACAACATCACGAATCTCATCATGCCATTCTTTATCATCTTCGCAAGCAGCTGAAATCAGGAACGGTGCAGTAAAGCAAAGATCATTATAATCCTCTATAGGAGTACCGTCAAGCTTATATCCAGCCATTATCTCCCATGGATCTGAATTTGTAGCTTTTTTTACAAAAGAATTCAGCTTATTCGCTAAATTAAGTGCATCAGTATTGCCGGTGATAAGATAATCCATGCATATTCTCCACGGTGTACGGCAGCTGTTATAATAGTAGTATCCATCATAGTTACTTTCAAGATAATTTGGCGGTGCAGGAATAAACTTACCTGTTGCTTCGTCCTTTACTATAAAATCTGGAAGAATACCGGTATTATACTGATCTGCTATGCTGTTTATTATATCATATGTGCTATTATATACATTCATCCATCGGTCATCATTTGTAACCTCAGCAAATATCGGCAGATACTGCATAATAAAGTCAGACGCTCTTGTTGCGGAATAATATTGATCTCCCGGCTCAGACCAGTATGCCCAGTCACCAAGCTGGAGTATCCAGTCAGTTTTATTTACCTCATATGTCATAATATCATTTATGACATCAATGGCAGCCTGTTTATAGTTTATCTCACCATCACTACCCCATATGCTGTCTGCCACCAGCAATGCATAAGCAATATCCATATCGCCGTCTGTTGCTGAATCTGAATCAGCTGATGTGTCTGCGATAGCAGAACCCGTATCACTCTGTTGCCATGCCATAAGATTAGGACCTATGCTGCTGGGATGTGACTTGTAGAAATTATACATACCATCAAAGATTTTTTTTGCGTCATTGTCGTGTTCTGCCATGCTTGCTGCAATAAGCATACCATATCCATGAGCCTCTGAAACAGTGACCTCAGACGATCCTTCACTGTAAAGAACATAATATTGATCTTCGTTTTTTACATAATTATTTTTAATAATATATTTATTCTTCCAGCTATCATAGAAATTTGTTGTTTCTTCTGTAAGAGTATATTCAGCTCTGGCATCTAAAGCTGCTGATGCTGTTGTATTATTATATATTCCGGCAAATGAAGCTGTAGTTGTACATACCATTATACCAGCAATAATTTTCTTTAAAAAAGTCATTATAACTCCTCCTTAAAATTATGCAATGAATTTATGAAATGAATAAAAATGCAAGAATTTAATGCAGTACCGCACATAGATTGCACGAAATATACACTAAGATCTCGTGCAAATCACGTAGGGGAATTTTTGCGGTGTTTCCAGTGTTGCTTTATAAGATTTAAATCTTTACCTTAATTATACACTTTTTTTGCATACTTTTCTACAGATATATTATCTGGCACTTGCAGTATATTATGAAAAATCAACCGTACTCATTGACTTGAAATAAATAATCTGCTAAAATAAAAATATAAAATTATAAGGAGAAAACTAATGAAACAAAATAATAAACCGGCTCTTGTAGAAGAACGTTTCTTTCCATTTGAATGCAGTACAAGCTATGGCGTTGAAGAGGAGTACAGAGTTTTGCACTGGCATCAGGAAATGGAGATTTGCTATATAAAACACGGAACCGGAAAATATCTCATAAATGGCATTGAGTATAACTTTTCACAGGGTGATATTTTTCTAATAAGCAATGATGAAATACATCTATGTTATGATGATAAAGATCTTGTAATGCAGGTTACTATGTTCGACCCTAATTTCTTGCAAAACGGTATAGCCACACCTTTTGACTATGACTACATACGTCCGTTTGTTGAATCGTCGGAGTGTTTTTGCAATAAATTAAATGCTAACGATTATATAACTGCTCAGCTTTCTGAAATACTTTTAGATATTGAAACTGAATATGTTGCAATGCAAAAAGGCTATACTCTTATGATAAAGGCAATGCTTTTGAAATTTTTAGCTTTGATAATACGTCATTGCTTTGCAGACGATCAATCCTCTAGTAAGAATACGATAAGCCAAAAGACATCTGAAAAAATAAGACAAATAATTACATATATTGACGATCACTATTCAGAAAATATAAATCTTAAATTTATTTCAGAACATTTTGATATTAGCAAACCTTATCTTTGCAGTGCTTTTAAAACATTGACGGGAAATTCTCTGATCGACTTTCTCATAAAAAAACGTATTATAGAAGCAAAGATATTGCTTTCAACGACTGATAAAAGCATTCTTAAAATTTCAGAAGAATGTGGCTTTGGCTCTCTTTCAAATTTTAATCATCAATTTAAAACACTGGTAGGATATTCTCCAAGCGAGTACAGAAAGCTTTATTTATAAAATAAAGGATGCTTTACTGCTACAGCGTTCATATAAGTGCGATTATACTATAATAATACATCATTCCTTTGCACAGTTGCACTTGTAAGACGTTCCCCACTGTTCCATAGCGTCCAGAATCGGCATCATACTGTTACCAAATTCGGTAAGGGTATTCTACTCTCGGTGGAACTTCGGGAAAAACTTCTCTTGTCAGGATACCATTCTCCTCCATATCACGCAGATTGGAAGTAAGGACTTTCTGTGAGATTCCTGTTACAGACTTTTTCAATTCTCCGAAACGTTTTGTACCGCTTCTCAGATCACGAAGAATCAGGACTTTCCATTTATCACCGATCAGCATCAGTGTTGTTTCCACCGGACAAGCCGGCAACTCTGTTTTAATTGCCATAATGATTTTCCTTTCAATAGTATCATATAGAATGTTACATACATTGTAGCATATTGAAATCAAAATTGCAATATGTTTGCTTGTTCATAAAATATTTACAATGCAATTTACATAGATACCCTTGACAAGTATAACAGGTACTTGTATAATATAAATTAAAGGTACCTGTTACAATCAATTAGGAGGATTTGTAATGAATGATATTTATACAGATATTTATGAAAAGCTTTCAACCTTGCAGTGGCTTATGAGACGGCATCAAATGTATTGTCAGGCTGAAGCAGGAACATTTGCCAATACTGCACGAGGTCAGGGAAGAATTTTGGCTATGCTGAAAATTCAGCCTGAAATAGCAACAAAAGAGCTGGCATATTTATTGGGAATACGTCAGCAATCTCTCAATGAGCTGCTCAACAAAATGGAGAAAAAAGGTTATGTGGAGCGAAAGCCCTCCGAAAACGACCGAAGAGTAATGATAGTTCATCTCACAGAAAAGGGTAGAGAGATACAGCAGCCTGAGGCAGATTATCATGAGATACTTGACTGCCTTCAACCTGAGGAGCTTCAGCAGATGTCGCAGTACCTTGACCGTATTATTGAAACATTCAGAACACAGTATAAAAACGAGCAGGAAGAAGACAGCATTGCGGACAGAATGTCACAAGCAAGAGAGAGAATGGGTGAGCAGCAATTTGAGCAGCTTATGTTAATGCGTAAACGAGCTTTTGGCAATGCAGGTATGCCGAGGGATATACCGTCCGCTGAACGTTTTTCAAAGGATTATGATGGTTTTGTTCCTGACAGAGGAGATTTCCCACCATTTGATTTTGATAAAAGAAAATAATAAGGCACTATTTTTATAGCAATAAGTCCTATGGATATAATTGTCCATAGGGCTTATTTTTTACGACAGGAGGAAATAATATGGATACCAAAAACGAAAATTATTGGCTGCTTGACGCACCGGTCACCAAAGCTATCTGGCATATGGCAATACCTATGATGCTTGGAATGTCGGTTAATGTAATTTATAATATAACTGATACTTTTTTCATCGGCAGGCTGAATAACACTGCGGCTCTTGCTGCAATAGCTCTTGTTTTGCCATTCACAACTATCATAATGGCTATCGGCAATTTATTCGGAACAGGCGGAAGCACATTGTTTTCAAGACTCTTAGGAAGTGACAATGCTAAAAAAGCAAGACAATGCTCAGCTGCAACTCTGTATCTGTCTTTTGTTTTCGGCTTGATAGCTGCTATTATATCATTATTGTTTATTGATAAGATAACATCAATTCTTGGAGCGGACGCTGATATTTTTGACTATGTGAAACAATATCTTATGTTTTATGCTATAGGCTCGCCGTTCATTGTGGCAAATTTCACATTGGAGCAGCTGATAAGAGGTGACGGAAAATCTGTTGATTCTATGGTGGGAATGATTATCAGTGTTGCTGTGAACATTGTTCTCGACCCTGTTCTTATGTTTGGACTGCATCTCGGTATTTGTGGAGCAGCGATAGCAACTGTTATGGGAAACTGTGCCGCTGTTTGCTATTATATGATTCGTATTCACATCACAGATAATCAGTTGACTGTTAAGCCACGGTATTTTACGCTGGAAAGAAAAATGCTGAAAGAAATATTTTCAGTGGGCTTTTCGGCAATGCTGCTTGATCTTCTTTTAGTTGTTTCGGGATTTATGTTTAATTATTATGCAACAAAATATGGAGACTATATACTGGCTGGCTTTGGAATCTCTCAGAAAATCGTGCAGATAGTCGATTTAGTTGGAATGGGACTTTATATGGGTGTAATACCGCTTATTGCATCAGCATATGGAGCTGGCAACAATAGCAGAACTAAAGAGATAATAAAAAAGACGGCAGTATACCTTGGTCTGCTGATAACAGGTCTGTTCTTGGTTATCTTTATATTCAGAGTGCCAATCTTCAGCTGTTTTTCAAATGACGAAAATGTCATAAATACAGGAAAATTCATTCTTACTATACAGCTTTGCTCAGCATTTTTTGCCGCAGGCGCAGGACTTCTCACAGGAATTTTTCAAGCCGAAGGAAAGGGTATGCCGTCCGTTATCATGTCTGTTATGAGAGGACTTGTGCTGATACCAGCTATTATTATCGGAAACTATCTTTTCAAAGTAAATGGCGTTATTTTCTCTTTGATTATCGCAGAGGCAATTTCGTTTGCGACAGGAGCGGTGATGTTATTTGGGAAAGGTTCGCACAAAGTTACCGAAGAGTGAATTTGCGGTATTGTTATCGTTCACATAATGTTTACAATAAATATTTCCACTTAAAATTATCGTATTTGCACAAAAGTTGCCTTCCGGTAACTATACCACAAAAAAGTGCGTACTTTTCGGAAACAAAAATCAGCCCCTCCCGAAACGCCCGTATTATAAGGGGAA
>CANOIR010000077.1 GCA_947566125.1 uncultured Ruminococcus sp.
TTTGGGGTGAAGGAGTTCGTGCTGAACTTGATAATTTCAAAGAAAAGTATGGACTTAAAGCATCCATGATCTCTGCTGTCGATCTTTTAAAAGGCATAGGAAAATTCTCCGGAATGAGTGTTATAAATGTTGACGGTGCTACTGGCTATATTGATACTAACTTTGATGGCAAAGCAGCTGCTGCAATTAAGGAATTTGAAAATGGTCAGGACTTTGTTTATATTCATGTAGAAGCTCCTGATGAATGCGGACATCGTGCAGAAGTTAAAAACAAAGTTCGTGCAATTGAAATAATTGATGAAAAAATATTAGGTCCTGTAACAGATGCACTTAGAAAAATGGGCGATTTTAAAGTCTTGGTAACACCTGACCACGCTACCCCACTTTCTCTTAAAACACATACAAACGATCCAATTCCATTCTTTATCTATGACAGCAGAAAGCCTGAAAAGGGTGCAGACCAATTTAATGAAAAAACTGCCAAGGAATCAGGACTGTACATTGATGAAGGATTTACAATTATGAAGGATTTTGCTGATGCGAAAAAATAAAACTCATTTTAAACATGATGAAATCATCTTAAGGCGTGCGTATCGTTTTATATTTATAACCATGATAATAGCTTACACTTTTATATGCATTTTAGCTGTATATGCTGTAAGCGTTATTGATAGAAATGATGTTGTACGTCAAATAGATAAAAATGTAAATTCTATTACTGCATACCTTGAACATGGCTCAAATACAAAAGAACTTGCTGCGCAGGAATTTCTTGATGAATACTGTACAAAGACACGTGTAATTTCTGTTATGATTTATGATGCCTCAGAACTAGAAGAAAATGAATCTACCCTTGAAAAAATACGTGTAACTGTTGATGCAGAAGAAGTAAGCGTCTTTTCAAGTGATGGTAAAGTTATTGCTACAACAGCAACTTATAGCAATAATGTTGAACTTGAGAATGATTTTAAAGAACATTTTGGAGAGCCAAATTATAATAATGCAATACTGAACGATAAATCGGATAAACCATATATTGCAGCGGCAGCTCAGCTTTCTGATAATAAATATATGATTCAAATAAAATATGATGCAAAACCTATGATCACTCTTATGGATAATTCATCTATTGATTCTGTTGCAAAAAACTTTCCTCTATATTCAAAAGGAAGCACTGCTTTGATCGATGCGGAAAACTTTACATATGTAAGCCATACTGATAAAAGCAAAATAGGCTTACCATGTTCAATAGATCCGGAGAATTTTCATAGAAATAAAAGTAAATTCGATGAGATCATCTCTGGCGAAAATGTTATGGTACGTTACCATAAATATAAGGATTATATTATAGCTGCAATTATACCATATTCTGATATTTTCGGTTCAAGCTATGCTGTTCTTTGCTGGATGATAGGCGGTGAACTCCTTATACTTATAGTAACAGTTCTTGCTATGCGTATGGCTAAAATAAGGATCTTAAAACAGCTTGACTCTAAACAGGAAAAAAATAAAAACAAACAAAAAAAATAAAATATATTTTGTTAAAAAAGACTGCTGCAAGACTTAAACTTGCGGCAGCCTTTTTACTAATTTTAAAAATTTTTATATTACCCAAAATATTTGTCTTCCCAGACATCAATTGCAAGACAATTCTCCCAATCAGATCTATTCTCTTCATTTTTTTGAATATCCATGAGTTCAGAAAACGCCTTTCTTATTACTTTGCTTTCTACTTCAAGTTCTATTCCAATAACTCCATATTTATCCTGTTCCTTAAGAGAATAAAACTTTTCCATATCTTTATAGCTTGCAGCATCAATATTACCTTCTGTATAACCGCATTTATCAAGCGGAAGGTTTTCATATAACTCTTTAAATGATGAAAATATATGCAGTGCCAAAACACGAGCCTTAACAGAAAATTCCTCATTTTCTATATTAACAAACTCAATAATATCACCAATTTCAAGCTTACGGCGTTTTTCATCATATAACCTTAGCTCAATTGTCTTCTTTCCTTGTCTTATTTTCCTGTAGGGTTCAGGATTCAGCTTCATATGATGCAAAGCCATTATATCACCTTCCTGATTTTTTTATTTTTTCTATTTGAAAGTCATATCTATCTCTCAAATAATACATTTTTATTATACTACTATATACAAAATGTGTCAACGCATTTTATTTGTTTTCCTGAATTTTTTAAAAAATGCTATTGACAAATTTAAATAAAAATGGTATACTTATTTTGTAATTATTCATAAACCGTTGAGGCGGAAGTAACGGTAATCATGATTCTACAGAGAGTTCGGGCAGCTGCGAGCCGAGCGAAAAACAGATTATCAAATGGACCGCTGAGGGCGTAGTCAAATGCTTATGAAAATATGCAAAGTATTCTGCGACGTTAAGACATACGTTAGTTGTCGGGGATATATATTATGTATCCTGCTAAGAGCATAGCACAAAGCTATGAATCAAGGTGGCACCACGGATAAAAATTTTATTCGTCCTTGACAGAAGTTACTTATTTCTGTCAAGGACGTTTTGTTTTTTGACAGAATAAAATATCATCAAATTTATTTTAAAATTATCTTGGAGGTAAACAACATGAATTTAAACGGAATTGATTTTGACACTTATTTCAGAAAGTATCCTGATATGAATGGATACTTTGGAAAATATGGTGGTTCTTATATCCCTGATGAACTTAAAAAAGCTATGGAAGAAATTACAGAAGCTTATCTGACAATATGCAAGTCAAGTAAATTTATAGGTGAACTCAGAAGAATCCGCAAAGAATTTCAAGGAAGACCTACTCCTGTATCTCATCTGGAACGTCTTTCAAACAGCCTTGGCAATGTACAGCTTTATGTAAAGCGTGAAGATCTTAACCATACCGGAGCACACAAGCTCAATCACTGCATGGGCGAAGCTCTGCTTGCTAAATATATGGGAAAGAAAAAAATTATTGCTGAAACCGGTGCTGGTCAGCATGGTGTTGCTCTTGCAACTGCTGCTGCATATTTTGGTTTGGAATGCGATATTTATATGGGTGCTGTAGATATTAAAAAACAAGCACCTAATGTTGCCAGAATGAAAATACTTGGTGCTAATGTAGTTGAAGTAACTGACGGTCTGCAAACACTTAAGGAAGCAGTTGACGCAGCATTTGCAGCTTATTCAAGAGATTATAAGGATTGTATTTATTGTATAGGTTCTGTAGTTGGTCCTCACCCATTTCCAATGATGGTACGTGACTTCCAGAGTGTTGTTGGTATTGAAGCAAAAGAACAGTTTAAAGAAATGACAGGTGAACTTCCTGACGCTGTTGTTGCTTGTGTAGGCGGCGGCTCTAATGCTATGGGTATGTTTGCCGGATTTCTCAATGAACCGGTTAAAATATACGGTGTTGAACCTTTGGGAAGAGGCACAAAAATGGGTGACCATGCTGCAAGCTTACAGTTCGGATCAGAAGGTGTTATGCACGGCTTTAATAGCATTATGCTTAAAGACGAAAATGGTGATCCTGCACCTGTATATTCTGTTGCAAGCGGTCTTGATTATCCATCATCAGGTCCAGAGCATGCATTCCTTCACGATTCCGGAAGAGTAAAATATGATGTTGTAAATGATGAAGAAACTATTGACGCTTTCTTCAAGCTTTCCAGAATGGAAGGAATTATTCCAGCTATCGAAAGCTCTCATGCTGTTGCATATGCAATGAAGCTTTCTAAAAAGATGGAGCGTGGTTCTATTCTTATAAATCTCTCTGGCAGAGGCGACAAGGATATGGATTATATTATTGAAAAATACGGCATAAGATAAATTTTAATTTTTTTAAACAAAAATCTTCACAAGAGAAATAAATACTCTATTGTGGAGATTTTTTATATTTATACATTTTCACGATCTATAAATTTAAGACGAATTATACTAAATATACTCATCACAACACAGAAGAAAAGTAATATAAACCACACGAAAATAAGATGCGATGCTGTATAATCATAAGCATCAACAGCAGACCTTTCAAGAAAAATCTCTGGATTTTTAAGTGTTATTTTCAAAGGAAGATCTGGATCATTAAGATTACCTATACTGCCCATCGCCTCTATTCCCCATTTGCTTATTGTTATATCGGCAATAATTTCTGTTGCACCTTCCAAATCGAACAATACTCCTGACAGTACAAGCTGCAAAATAAGAACAAACGGCATTGTAGTCATAGCAGTTGCGGGATTTTTAACAAGCGAAGATATAAATATTCCCATAATATCGGAGCTAAACATAATAAGATATACCGTTAAGGCATATTCAAACAAAGCGTGCGGGAAAATCAGCCCCTCAGTTGGAAAATCTACAAAACAACAATATGTAATCATAAGTATTATCATCTGAACAAAACATATTATAGATTGATATGTTATATGCGATATTACATAAGAAGATATGCTAAGCCCTGAACGATGTTCATACTGCAATATATCACGTTCTTTACATATTGACTGAATCGAATTAAAAATACCTATCCATATACTTGCACATACAATTGAAAAAAAGCCTGATTTTGTGTCTTCAAATGATTCAAACATATCAGGGCCTACAACACCGCAAACTACAATTGATATTATAGCTCCAAATATTATAAAGTTCCAACCATGTTCATTACGAAAAATTCTAAAATGCTTTTTTATGTATATGGATATTTGTTTTTTTAAAGAAATGCTTCTCATATAATTCACTTCCTACAAATATTAAATTTCTTTATGAATTCATCTGCACGATCTTCTCCGCCTTCATCAGCAGGATTGATCCTTAAAATAATATCCTGAAGATTACTAACTTCAAAAAATTGTAAAGCTCTTTCAACTGTTCCATAAAATGCAAGATGACCACTTCCATCTATCTTGCTTTTAGCCAGAACTATAATTTTTGTGAAAAGATCCTGAGCATTATTTGGGGCATGAGTAATAGTCATTACTATTTTATCCTTCAATGCAAGCTTATGAAGTATTTCCATAAGATGACGTGAATTTACTCCATCAAGACCTGAATCAGGTTCATCAAGAAAAAACAATCCTGGGTCTACAACCGCTTCTATAGCAACACATACACGCTTTTTTTGTCCACCGGAAAGTTTTGAAAAAAGACTTGTCCTGTGATTTGCCAATGCTAGCATTGAAATAACAGAATCTACACGTGCCGTAAGTTCAGCATCGGAAATATCAGACGGCAATTTAATTCTTGCAGCATCAATGATAGCATTCTCAACGGTTTCATTTGAACGCACTAATGAAAATTGAGGAACATATCCTATTCTATATTTCAATTGATTAAAATTATTATATAAATTAATACCATTTAAAAGTATTTGTCCTTTAGCTTTTCTAAGTCCTAAAACAGCATTCATAAATGTTGTTTTTCCAGCACCTGAACCACCAAGAATAAGCACAAATTCTCCACTTGGAACATCTATATTTATATTTTTTATAAGTGCCTTTTTTTGATATGGAAATTTATTACTGCGGACTGACTTGTTATCTATTCTGATTTGAAGTAACTGTCCGGCTCTTGTATTTATGATGTATGCAAGTTCATCATAAAAAAATACAAATCGTGCATCAAAAATCTGAATAATATCTCCTGGAAAAACCTCCGTGGCATTTGTTATTCTTCTATTATTTACAAAAACACTTCCACTAATTGAAGAATCATATAAATACCATTTATTCATATTTTTTCTGAACAAA
>CANOIR010000078.1 GCA_947566125.1 uncultured Ruminococcus sp.
TTCTTTGCCGTCATTATCTACAGAATAAGTATAAAGACCAACATAGAATGTGCCATCATACTTACTATTGATGCTGCCGTCTTCATTTGCAACAGACTTTGTTACAGAGATCTTCGCAAGTGTTTCGTCTTTCGGAGTATCTGTATTTGTTACAATAACGTTCTTGCTGCTATCCTTAGCATCTTTAAACTGAATAGGAATATCTCCGCATCCGTCATAAGAAACAACGAATTTCTTTGATGTTGTCTCTTCGGCAGAAGTTGTAAGCTTAATGTCATCTCTTTCAAGTTCAGCACCGGCTGAAAGGCGAGTGTCACCATCAAGCTCAAATACATAATAAATCTTCTCAGGATCAAGATTATCAAATACAACATCGCTGCCAGATACTATGTCTTTCTTTTCAACTAATGTGTATGTGCCATCACTTTCTGTAAACAGACCTACAGTAAACTTAGGAAGAGTTTTAATATCTTTAGATGACAATACTTTACTTATCTTAATGCTGTAAACTGCGTTTTCAGTATTTTCAATAGTAGTAGTACCTCCAGCCTGTACAGCTTTGCCGTCCTGTTTTACTGTATAGATATTGCCATTTTTAGATGTGTAAGTTGACAAATCATCAGAAGGCATACCATTTTCGTTTGTTTCCAGAACATAGAAATCAGTACCCTTTGGAACGTCCTTGAATACAACAGATCCGCTTGCAGTGCAGTCATCATTATTTGCATTAAGAGTTACAGACTGAACCGCAGCATCTTCGTAACGAACGTACTTATCGCCATCCTTTGTAAACAATGCAAAATAGAATGTATCAGCCTTTGCAGTGTTTGCAGTCATGATCTTATTGACAATGATGTCATCAACTTCAAGGGTATTTGTTACCTTAATTGTCTGAGATTTTTCAGCAGTGTCGATCTTTCCATCGTTAACATAATCAACTTTATAAGGAGAAGTTGTCTGCGCGCCAAGGATATTACCCTTAGCATCTGTTTCACGGATAAAGAACGCATCACCATTGCCGGTAGTTATCTGATTGAAGTCAAGATTCTCCATAGTTATAGAACCATTAGTAGCATCTGAATCAAGGGTCATAGAAACAATATCACTCAAGCGTTCATTATTATTATTAAAGATTGCAAAGTAATATGTTCCGCCCTTTGTGCCTTCAAGAGTCTTATCAATAGTAATACTATTAGAAGCATTAGGAGTTTTTACCCATACGCCAACCTTAGCTGGTTCTGCTACCATTACAGTGCCAGGGAGATATTCGCTATTCTGATAAGAATAAGCAAAGCTGTTCCATGCAATGTTATCTTCGCCTGTATTAGCTACATATTTAGGAACAAAACCTGTAAATTCAATTGTAACAACGTCTTGCGGTTCGATACTAATACTTGGGTCAATCATTACACGGAAATTTACAGAATCATCAGAACGAGTTTCTGTCCAAATCATTGCATCGTCCTGACCTATCCAGTCCTTAGAATATTCATTAAGAACAGCTGTCTTATTGTTTGAATAAGAAACTGTATACTTATCATTACCAATTTCTTGACCAGCAATCTTAACAGATGAGATTTCTCCCATTGTTACGCCAAAGGCAGAGTTTCTGTCATAACCTGAAACCAGACCTCTATCGCATTCATAAGGCAAACGGTCGATAATAGACATATTCTCCAGAGCCATAGGGGAGTTGTTCCGTACATTAATAGTATAGGTTACCTTTTCGCCCTGCATACCCTGAACATAGTTGTGCAAAGGATTGCGTCCTTCACCTGTATCAGTAATAGGATCATCATGCAAATCACCGTTTGCAATTAAGTGACCTTCATTTTCATAATGAATAGTCTTCCATGATTCGGTTGTAAGGCCGGCTATGTTATAGTTAGCATAACTATGAATCGTATCGTCTTTCTTTTCGCCTGCTACAGTATCCTCTACAGTAAAAGGTTGATCGAACTTAGCATAACCTGTGTTTGTAACAACGCCTTCAACAGCTACATCAGCTATTGTATCAAATTCAATTACAAGACACTGGTTTGGTGCTAATTGATACTTGTCATCTGAGAAATCCCAAGTATAGTTTTTGCCGTTTGCAGTTGGAGATACATAAGTAAGAGTTTTACTTCCGTCTTCAATAATCTCACCGTTTGCATCTATATTGCAAATCATAATCTTGCGTTCATAGCCAGTGATAGATTCGTCAGTATAGCTATATGAATCCGGTAGAGTATCTGTAACAGTATATCCCTTAAGTGTTGCCATATCATCAGGATTGGATTTGCCGTTGCCGTTATAAACAACAGTACGCCAGATAAGAGTATCACCGGCAGTGATATAGCCTTTGTCTACATGCTGAAGATCACCGTCAAACGCTGTACCTGCGAAAGATGCATAAGCTATCTTTGCAAAGCCAGGAGCTGGGCGAACCGGCTTGAATTTCACATCCGCTGTGGCATTTGGCTTTACATCATGAATCACCTGATCGTCCTTTGTTACAGAAACTTCTGTTACTGTATTGGTTACGGTTTCTTCACTAGATGCTTTCAGTTCGTTGACTTTTTGAGGAGTAAATCTAGCTGCATATACAATATAGGTGTTACCATTCAGGTTATTGTTATTTAGATTCTTTGGCTGTACCTGGAAAGTAATCTCATTAGTTGCCTCATTATAAGACATATCCTTCAGAGTCAGATTAGAACTGTCATTACATAGCACACCGTCTTTCCAATCAGTATAAGGCAGCGAATAATCAGAAGCCAATACCATACCATCCGGCAATTTATCAGTAATGGTAAATATCGTGTCCGTATAGTTTGTCGAATCCTGACCATTCGGATTCAAGTTGATTCTGAAATAAACCACATCTGAGAGCTTATCTGCATCTGTGATTTTTATTTGATCGTGCATACTGCTGACTGTACCACCTTCGTTGCTCTCACAGACCTGTTTTGTTACGCCAAATTTTTGATCCCATGGAAGCTTTACTTCAGCACTGTTGTAAGGATTGCCATATGCACCATTATTTGTTTTAGAAAAATTAATATGATTATAATTGGAAAAACTGTCAGTTAATGCCCAGCCATCGTTCTCCACTTTTTTTGTTACACCTGTATATTCAATTACAATTCGTCCGCTGCTTCCAAGATTAACATCCTTTAAGTCAACATACCAATAAGAATTAGTAGGATCGCTTGCTGAGCTATAACCCGTCGCAACTTGTGATATATCGCCGACTTTAAGGTCACAATTTGTGCTTTCTACAACCTTTAAGTCTAAAACTGAGCTTGTATCTTTAGGACGAACCCAATAACAATAGTCAGAAATCTGGAGATCTTTAATAGTTTCAGCACTATTGTTTTCAAAAGCCATTCTGAATATTATCTTTTGTCCACCAGTGGTAGGGAATCCAGAGAAACCATTCTGAGTTGTTCCATCTTTATCTACAATAGTATTCCCATCTTCGTCAACGATCCACTTTTCAGCAACATATTTATTAGGGTTGTCTTTAACATTAGATGTTGCAGAAGTTTCATATCCCTGATCACCCCACTTAAAGTTTGCTTTATTGGTAACATTCTCAGTACCTGAAACTTTACCCTTAATAATAATAGTAATATTTTCACCATCAGAAAGGTCAAGAGTTAAATCGAGATCTCCGCTTAAAGGTTGATCAGCTGTTATGTTTTCACTGTCTGACTTATTACTCTCTATAGAATAGCTATCGAAAATTGCACCATTCGGTACAGCATCTTTAATTTTAACGCCATTTGCTGGTGCAGTACCGTTATTGCTTACATAGATTTTCCATGTAGTATCAGTTTCAATTCCCTCAATGAAGTTGTTTGGCTCAACGGTCTTATACATACCGACATCGCCTTTTGCCTCATTGAATGTAACAGTTCCTGTACCCTTTGTTTCACCATTGTAAGTAATATTTGCAGTGTTACTTATACTACCTTTAGCGCCTTCCTTTATTGAGCCTTTAATAGTAATTGTTACACTGCCTTTTCCTGGTACATTAACAGAAGTTTCAAGCTTGGTGCCTGTAAATTCTATTTCAGACTCGTTACCAATTTGATAACTTGATGCAACAAAGCCATCTGGAAGATTATCTTCTACCTTAACACCTTCAGCATCTACTTCACCATCATTACGTACTGTAATAATATAAACTGCGTCTTCTTTACCATCAACAGTATAGAAGTAATTTCCCTTTGTGCCTACATAACCATCTTTTGATGAATTAAGTGAAGGCTTATCCTTTGTGAATATAACTGAATTTGTGTTTTTACCATCAACCTGTGCAGTATTAATAATGGTATCTTGAGTTGGATTATCAACAACTTTACCTGTAATATTAATAGTCGCATTGCCGTTAGCAGGAATACTATCAATAGTACCGCTAACTGTATTACCAGATACAGTAAGTGTATCTGGTATTACTGTTATATCTGTCAGATTGCTGTCAATTGTATCTTCAAAAGGTACATTTTCAGCATCTGCCTTACCATTATTGCTGATATTGATGGTATAGGTAACAGTGTCACCAGGTGCAAAAGTTTGCTTCTGACTACCATCAGCACCTTCTACATAACCGGATTTAGAGGCATTCAAATTTGCAGTAGCTTTTTCCACTGTTATGTAAGCATCAGAATAGTTTTTATCATCATTTGCGTCCTGTGCACGATTTCCTACAGAGGCAATATTGCCTGTATAATCAAGTGCAGTTTCATCAAGAGAACATTCAATAGTAACGCTTTGAGATTCTCCAGGCTTTACATCTTTAAATGTATAAGTGCTATCACCATTTATAGTCAAACCTGCTGTCTTAGGCATATCTTCAACAGTAATATCACCTGGTGTATCACCATAGTTATTTACAGTGATCGTATAACTGATCTTAGTGTCAGTTGAGCCACTGTATAAGAGCTGTCCATTACCATCAACTGTTTTGCTGATAGAGAACTTAGGACCCTGCGGTGCTTCGATATTAAGACTAACATCGTTACCGCCTATGTCATATGAGAAATCATTTCCGTTAATCGGCTTACCCTTAACAGAAAGGGAATTGTTAACAGTAGCATTTTTTCCGCTTTCTAAAGTAATAGTTTTATTATTTAAATTAAGCGGAAGAGTAAGGCTTGGAACTGTCATTTCAGATGTAGTATCTTTACTGTACACCTTGAATGAAATATCAGCCTTTGAGCCGTTTATGGTTACATTTACACTGTCATATCTGTAACCGCTGTTTTTGAGCATATTTTCTACAGAAGCTTCAATTGAACTCTGTGCGCCGCTTGCAAAAGCAGCATCTGTAAGTTCAATTGTATCATTGTATTCAAGTCCTTCCAGCCACCATGCTCCGGTTTTTCTGGTCGGATTGCTGGGAGCTGCATTAAGAGTGTAGTTTACGGTTGTGCCATTTGCTACATCAGCAGCCTTCAACTGAGTTCTATCCTCAGCCTTCGATGCACTCCACCGGATAGAGGAATTTGCCGTGATAGTATTGCTAAGACTTTTACCGGAATTAACCTGTACAAGCTTAACAGTATTTTTTGTACCATCTGGCGTTGTGCCGTTTGCAAATTTTGCTTGAAGACGGATAGCTTTTGTATCACCATTTCTAATGCTAAATTCTATATAGCGTTTTCCGCC
>CANOIR010000079.1 GCA_947566125.1 uncultured Ruminococcus sp.
TGCAAGCAGCTGTTTGTAAAAATTCATAAGTCTTGTGGTTTACCAAAAAGGGTGCGGTTTGCACCCTTTTGTACCTCTGAAAATTTAGGGTGCATTGTATCATTTGCTTGGTTACTTGCCAAAATTCCTCGTAAATGCGTTATTTACGAGGATTGTTTTTTGTCCATATGAATAAAAACATGATTCCATACCCTTACGGTATTTAGATATAGCTTGATTTTGATGGAATTTCAGAGATTTTTTTGAGTGAGAAAAATATTTATTATAAATCAAATAAAATGCGAAGTTATATGTATAGCTTCGCATTTTGTTGTCTTTACAGAAAAAATATGATATAATAAAAATAATCATTAAAAATCCAAAGAGGAATATGATAAAATAAATTGTAACAGATCCAATTTTTCTCAGCCGGAAGTCAGAACAGGCAACAAAAAGTGACCAACAGACAATTCGAGATTTATTGGATACTATTGAGGCTAATGCAGAACTCTGTGTAGGTATGGCTGCCAATATGATTGGTGTAGGAAAAACCATTTTAGTGGCACAGGTCGGAAAAGAATATTTGATTATGGTGAATCCAAAGATCGTAGACCATTCCAAGCAGTGTTATGAGGTAGAGGAAGGCTGTTTGTCATTGCCTGGACAGCGTCCGGCAAAACGTTGTCCTATTATTGTAGTAGAATATTGGGACAAGAAGTTCAAAAAGAAAAAGCAGACATTCAAAGACTTTGAAGCGCAGATTATTCAGCATGAGATGGATCATTTTGAATGAATTTTAATTTGAATAGGTTGAAGTGGCACAAGATTCATGATATAATTGAATGTAGAATATTCTGAAAAAAGGAGGAAAAAGTATGTCATATCAAAGTGAAGCACAGCTTGAACAGCAGCTCATCGAACAGCTTATCAGCCAAGACTATAAACTGGCAAGGATAGATGATTATAACACTTTGCTTGATAACTTTAAGATACAGTTTGAAAGATTCAACGAAAGTAAGTTGAATGGCAAATTGTTCAGTGATAAGGAATGGGAGAGAATTTTTAACTATATTTCTGGCAAGAGTATTTTTCAGAGTGCAAAGATATTACGGGATAAATTTGTTCTAGAACGTGATAACGGTACAAAGATATATCTTTCGTTGCTTGATGAGGACTATTCAAAGAATATCTATCAAGTAACCAATCAGACTACGATAATAGGCAAGTACAAAAACCGCTATGACGTTACCTTACTTGTCAACGGTTTGCCGCTTGTACAGATTGAACTGAAACGCAGAGGCGTTGACATCAAAGAAGCAGTTAATCAGATCATGCGCTATCGCAGACATTCTTATCAGGGTTTATATCATTTTATTCAGTTCTTTGTGGTATCTAATGGAGTAGATACCAAATATTTTGCTAACAGTGACAAGGATATTCTATATTCGCATACATTCTTTTGGACGGATGAAAACAATATTCGCATCACCAATTTGAAAGATTTCTCTGTTGCGTTTCTTTCTCGTGATTTTGTGGTTAAAATGGTTACAAAGTTCACAATTCTGAATGATACGGATAAATTGATGATGATAATGCGACCGTATCAGGTTTACGCAACAGAAGCACTTATCCGTCAGGCTACACTAACCAATAGGAACGCTTATATATGGCATACCACAGGTGCAGGAAAAACGCTGACTTCATTCAAAACTGCACAGATACTTGCCTCTATGCCTCAAATCAAGAAAGTCATTTTCCTTGTTGATCGCAAAGACCTTGATACGCAAGCCACTGAAGAATTTAACAAGTTCGAGGCCGGTTCAGTCGATGCCACCGATAAAACAACTGTACTAGTTAAACAGATGAAAGACAAAAACAGGCAGCTCATCATTACTACTATTCAAAAAATGTCGAATTCAGTTAAAAACGCACGTTATTCTCCTGTTATGGATATGTACAAGAACGAAAAAGTTGTATTTATCATAGACGAATGTCACCGTTCACAGTTCGGAGATATGCACAAGGATATTGTAAGGCATTTCCAAAATGCACAGTTTTTCGGCTTTACAGGTACTCCGAGATTTGAAGTCAATGGAAAAGTTGAGGGTAAAGTCGTTCAGACAACAGAAAAACTGTTTGGCGAGTGTCTGCATAGTTATCTGATAAAGGATGCTATTTTTGATAATAATGTGCTCGGATTTCATATTGAATATATTAATACATTCAAAGGCAACTATGATGAAAACGATGCGACGATGACAGAAGCCATTGATGTGGGCGAGTTATATATGGCAGATGAACGTATGTCGCTTGTAGCTAATCATATAGTGCAGAATCATAAGGCGAAAACAAGGAATAGGCAATATACTGCTATTTTTGCGGTTTCTTCTATTTCCATGCTCATAAAGTATTATGGCATTTTTAAGAAAATCAATCACGATTTGAATATCAGTGCTATTTTTTCATTCGGAACAAACGAGGATTACGAAGGACACGATGAACATTCCAGAGATGCTCTGGAACGCATTATAGCTGATTACAATGAGATGTACAACACTAATTTCAGTACCGATACATTTTCAGCTTATCATAAAGATATTTCCGATAGAGTTAAGGGCAAAAAAACAAAACAGCTTGATATTTTAATTGTTGTTAATATGTTCCTCACTGGCTTTGACAGTAAACCTTTGTCCGTTTTGTATGTTGACAAAGATATGATGTATCATGATTTACTGCAAGCGTATAGCCGTACCAACCGAGTAGAAAAGGAAACAAAGCCTTGGGGTATCATTGTCTGTTATCGCAATTTGAAACAGAAAACGGACGAAGCACTTGCGTTGTTTTCACAAGGACATGCTGAGGGTGTTGTAACGAAGGCTTTTGAATTTTATGTGCAGAAGTTCAATGAAATAACAGCGAAAATACGAGAAGTTGCACTTGTGCCGGAGGAAATTGATTTACTTCAGTCGGAGGACGACCAGAAAAAATTTGTAGTGTTGTTTCGAGAACTGTCACGCTATATGCTTTCTCTGAAGACGTTTGTTGAATTTAGCATTGATCGCAGTGACCTTGATATGACTGATCAAGAATTTCAGGATTACAAGAGCAAATATCTTATGCTTTATCGCAGGGTGAAGAATGATAAGGCAGCTGTTTCTGTACTTAATGATGTGGATTTCTGCATTGAACTGATTGAAAGTGATCGTATCAATGTTGCATATATTATGAATCTGATACGTAATATTAATTTTGAAAGCAGGCAAACAAGAGACAAAGACATTGAGAATATCAAGGAAGAACTTGAGCGTTCCGACAATGTACATCTGCATAAGAAAATCGATATTTTGCGGTCTTTTCTTGATGAAGTAGTATCTGGATTTGAAGGAAGTGAAGATATAGATTCTGAATATAATGCATACGAAAACAAACGAAAAAATAAGGAGATACAGGCTTTTGCTGAACAGGAAAGTATAGATTTTGAAATATTGCAGCATGAGATAGCTGAATATGAGTTTACGAGTGTATTAAATCCGGGTGATATTCGTGACAAGATACAGACGCCAATGCCATTTTTGAAAAAACGTAAACTTGTAAACAGGATTGTAGATTTTATTAAAAATCACGTTGATAGATATAGTAATTAATTATAAACAAGAGTAACTTTTAAACAGTTGCTCTTGTTTTTTTATTTTGAAAAAAGCGTTGAAAAATTCTATAGTTTTTGATATAATAAATATATATATCCTCAAGTATAACGAAAGAGGAGTATTTATGGAGGAACAACGAATTATGGATAATATTCAACAGCATCAGAAGGAGCTTTGTCAGAAACTTTGGGCAATGGCGAATGCTCTTCGTGGAAATATGGAGGCATATGAGTTTAAGAATTACATTCTCGGCATGATTTTCTATTACTATCTTTCCGATAGAACAGAAAAGTATATGGAAAATCTACTTAAAGATGATAATATCAGTTATGAAAATGCGTGGGAAAATGAGGAGTACAAAGAGGCTATTATTGAAGAGTCCTTGCGTGATCTTGGATTTGTTATTGAACCACAGCATTTGTTTCGCAATATAGTGAAAATGGTAGAGAATCGTTCTTTTGATATTGAATTTTTGCAAAGTGCTATAAACTCACTTATGGAATCTACTATTGGCAATGAAAGTCAGCAAGATTTTGAGGGACTGTTTTCTGATATGCAGCTTGATTCTTCAAGACTCGGTCACTCTGTTAAGGAAAGAAGCGCCGTTATGTCAAAGATTATCGCTGCGCTTGATGAAATTAACTTTGGTGTCGAAGATACGAAAATAGATGTACTTGGCAATGCATATGAGTATTTAATCGGTCAATTTGCAGCTACCGCAGGCAAAAAGGCCGGTGAATTTTACACGCCGTCCGGTCCTGCGGAACTGCTGTGCCGTCTTGCTTGTCTTGGGCTTACTGATGTAAAGTCGGCTGCCGACCCCACCTGCGGTTCGGGTTCGCTCCTGCTCCGATTGAAAAATTATGCAAATGTCAGACTTTATTACGGACAAGAGTTGACATCCACAACATATAACCTTGCAAGAATGAATATGATTCTGCGTGGTATTCCATATCGTAATTTTGAAATTTACAATGGCGATACATTAGAAAATGATAATTTTGGCGAGGAACATTTTAGAGTACAGGTTGCTAATCCTCCGTATTCTGCAAAATGGTCTGCTGACAGCAAGTTTTTAGAGGATAACCGTTTCAATCAGTACGGAAAACTTGCTCCGAAGTCAAAGGCTGATTTTGCATTTGTTCAGCACATGGTGTATCACATGGACGAGGACGGACGTGCCGTTGTACTTCTGCCCCACGGTGTACTGTTCAGAGGCGGTGCGGAAGAAGTAATAAGAAAATATTTGATTGAGAATCTGAATGTACTCGATGCTATAATCGGACTTCCTGCAAATCTGTTTTTCGGTACGGGTATTCCTGTTTGTGTGCTTGTGCTGAAAAAAGACAGGAGCAGCAATGCGGACAATATTTTGTTTATAGATGCTTCAAAGGACTACGAATCAGGAAAAAATCAGAACATCTTGCGTGAATGTGATATTGACAAAATTGTTGATGCCTATGAAAAGCGTGTTGATGTGGACAAGTTTGCTCACGTTGCGACAATGGATGAGATCAAAGAGAATGGTTTTAATCTCAATATTCCTCGTTATGTGGATACTTTTGAGCCGGAACCTGAAATTGACCTTGATGAGGTTGCTGCGAATATCCGCAGACTGAACAGGGAAATCAAGGAAATTGACAAGGAGTTAAAGCCCTATTTTGATGAACTCGGCTTGTCATTTCCCTTTGGTGAGGAGGAGTGATTTTTATGAGTAATGTATCCTCAAGTAACGATCTTGATGAGCGTGTTCCTAAGTTAAGATTTCCTGAATTTT
>CANOIR010000080.1 GCA_947566125.1 uncultured Ruminococcus sp.
TGCCTTAGTTGTTGATGTAGTGGTTGTTGTTGCTTCAGTTGTTGATGTAGTAGTTGTTGTTGCCTTAGTTGTTGATGTAGTAGTTGTTGTTGCTTCAGTTGTTGATGTAGTAGTTGTTGTTGCTTCAGTTGTGGATGTAGTAGTTGTTGTTGCTTCAGTTGTTGATGTAGTAGTTGTTGCCTTAGTTGTTGATGTAGTTGTTGTTGACTCGGTTGTTGATGTAGTGGTTGTTGTTGCTTCAGTTGTGGATGTAGTAGTTGTTGTTGTAGTTTCAGTTTCAACTGGCTTTAACTCATCAAACATACTGATAACACCATTTGAATAAGTAGACTTACTTTCTTCATCAATAGTAACATTTGTAACCTTACCATCTACAACATCGAATGTAATATTTGTTGCAATTTCATAGCCATCAGGAGCATTTGTTTCTTTAAGAACATAAGAACCATCTGGAATTCTCTGGAGCTTTACAGCTGTATCGCCGGATGTCCATGTAATAACATTTCCATCCTTTGTAATAGTACCGTTTTCATCAATTACAAGGTCAAGATCTCCTTCACCTGTATAAGTGAGTTCCATTTCAGCGCCAGGAATTTCAGTAACTTCTTCACCATTTTGACCAATCTTAGTAATAGATACAGTTGAAACATCATCAATCATATTGATGTTAGTTGTAGTTTCACCATTAACAGTAACCTTACCGTTTGAATCTACTGCAAATGTAATATCTGTTGTTACAAGATAACCGCTAGGAGCAGCTTCTTCATGGAGAGTATAGACACCTTCAGCAAGACTTACAGAATGAGGTTCACTGGTAGAAGTCCAGTCATCAACTGCATTGCCGTCTTTGTCCAGTATCTGAAGCTTTGCACCCACAACTTCATCACCAAGAACGTCTTTCTTGCTTATGACAATTTTGCCTTCTTCAGCATCAAACATTGTGGTGTTTCCTGTGATAGTGCCGTCCTTTTCGATAGTGAAAGTGATTTCTTCAGCAATCTGATAGCCATTTGGAGCTATTTTTTCAACCATTGCATACTTACCGCCAGCAATAAGCTTTTTACCACTGCTTGTATCTTTGCCAATAGTTATTTCATGAGCAGTGAATTCAGATACCCAGCTGTCTATCAGTACTCTTGTTTCTGTGTTATCTTCATTAGTGATGATCTGATAAAGTTCAAGGCTTGCACCCGGCAATTCGTCGGTGCCTTCAATTGCCTTCTTGCTAAGTGTTACTTCAAGAGCCTTGTCTTCCATGCGAACTTTCTGAATTTCAGATGTTTCTTCTACTATGAAGTCAACATCTTCAGCGTAGGCATAACCGTCCGGAGCATTTTCTTCATGAAGAGTATATTTACCAGGAGCAAGTTTGTCTATCTGATGTGGCTCTTCGCCAGATGTCCACTTATCAATAACATTGCCTTCAGAATCTCTGAGTTCAAGTTCTGCACCAGGGATTTCCTTATCGCCTGTAATATCGGTCTTAGAAATCTGAACCTTAGTGTAATCATCCTTCATTACAATAGTTCCTTGTTCTTCGCCGTTTACAGTTGCTTTGCCATCTTTAGAAACATGGAATTTAATTTCTTCTGCAACTAAATAGCCGTCAGGAGCTGTAATTTCCTTGAGTGTGTAATCACCTTCACCAAGCTTTACAGAATGCGGTACTATCTTTTCGATAGTTTCGCCATTTTCATCAGTAATAGTTACCTTATCAGAACCAGATACCCAATCTTCAACTAAATTTCCGTTTTCATCAAGAATCTGGAGAGTAGCGCCTTCAAGTTCTTCGGTTCCGTTGATTTCCAACTTACTGATAGAAATAACGCCCTTAGGAGAGTCCTTCATCTCAACCCTATTAACAGAACCATCAATATTTACTGTAAATGTACCGTCTTCAGTCTTCTGATAGCCGTCAGGAGCTGTGATTTCAACCAAGCGATACTCAGCACCAGCAATCAGCTTACCGTTAATAGTATGTGGTTTTATAGTGCCGTCTTCATTTTTGCCATCTTCGCCTGATGTCCATTTATCTACAAGGAGTTCTTCGTCAAGTACATTACCGTCCTTATCAGAAATCTGATAAAGTTCAAGCTTAGCACCTTCGATTTCTTCGCCTGTAGTGGCATCGATCTTAGAAATAACAACCTTTGTAACATCATCCTTCATGATGATAGTACCGTTTTCATCGACATATTCCTTGTTAACTGTTACTGTACCGTCTTTGTTTATGGTAAACTCAATGTCAGCTGTATAAGCATATCCATCCGGAGCACCTTCTTCATGAAGTGTGTATGTCTTACCAGCAGAGAGCTTTGTTACATCGACCTTATGAGTATCAGTATCAGATGTCCAGTCTTCAATGACATTGTTGTTTTCGTCTAAAATCTGAAGTGTTGCACCTTCAACATTTTTCTGACCTGTAATGTCACGCTTATCAATAGATATATCATGAATTACATCGTCTTTCATAGTTACAGTGCGACCTGTTGCTTCAACAAGCTCGTTGTTCTCATCATAAACAAAAACGTTGCCATCATTATCAATGTTAAACTTCACATCATCAGAATAAGCATATCCATTTGGTGCATTTGTTTCAACAAGAACATAGTCCTTACCGACTATAAGATCTTTTCCTGAGATAACATGAGGAGCATCTTTGGATACCCAACTGTCGATCAGATCACCCTTAGTGCCATCTTCATTGAGAATATAAAGCTCAAGGCTTGCACCTGGTACCTCTTCATCACCAGTTAAGTTAGTTTTAGAAATATTAACATCTTCAATCAGATTATCCTTCGCTGTAATAGAAATAGTCTTTCCATCTTCACTTACAACAAGACTGTAATTTTCGTTTTCTTCGTAAAAATAATCTAATTCACCATTTTGATTAACAAAGAAATTAAATGATTCTTTAATTGCAGTATAGCCATTAGGAGCTTTAGTTTCACTGAGTGTAAAGTTATTGTCAAAATAATCAGGATGAATTGAAACAGAATTATCCTTATCAGTTATTGGATCTGCAATAACCTCATTTTTGCTTGTGTCACCATCATAGTATTCAAGCTTAAATTCTGCACCGCTTAATGGTTCGCCATTTTCATCGACCTTATTAACTTCTACAGTAATCGAATCAGCAGATGCCTTAGCGTCACATACAAATATTGTGCCGTTGTCGTATACATAAGCACCTGTTGTACTATCAGCGTCTGGATAAGTAGCATTATCTATACCGATCATACCCTCAGTATCAATTTTGCCATCCTTAATAGTGAAAGTAGCTTCAGTGCTTATTATAGAATATTTAACACCGTCAGATTCAAATTCGCCGCCGGTTTCCTTAAGAGTATATGTTCCATCTGGCAAATATTTAATGATTTGTGCGGAATCATCAGCAGATATCCACTCTATACCGTTTTGGTTACCGTCGTTACCGTTTAATACAGTAGGAGCTATTGCAGCATTTTCCATGACCTTTGCCCAGTCAATTGTAACGCCTTCAGCCAGTTTTTCTACTGTAAGCTGTAATGTAGCACCATCTACTTCAACGTTACCTGTAATATCACGCTTGTCAATCTTAATTTCAGATGCACTATCCTTAACAATGAGTTCTGCCTCACTTACGGATATATCTGTTCTGTCAGCAGGCTGCTCTGTAGTAATCTTACCGTCACTTACTTCAAACTGGAAGTCAGTTACAACTTGATAACCATTTGGAGCAGTTTCTTCATGGAGAGTATATGTTCCATTTGGAAGACCATAAATCTTTGTAGGAGCCTCAGCAGATGTAAATGTGATGGTATTACCATCAATTATATAATCTGTACCAAGAACAAGTGTTTCAGCATTGCCCTGAGCATTTGCTCTGGTCAGCTTGATAGAAGATGTATCAAAGTCACCTGTACCTTCAAAGATTACAAACAATTCAGCACCAGGTATTTCATCACTGTCAGCACCGGCAATATCCTGCTTGCTAACTGAAATATACTTTTCAGCACTGTCTTTCATTACAATCTTATTTTGAGTGCCGTCTTCCTTTGCACTTGTAACATCATAGCTGTTATTTGGATCAGTGCCGTTTACAACACCATTTTCAATTGTAAAGTCATATGATTCAACTGTGCTATATCCATCAGGAGCAGTTGTTTCGCTGATAGTATAGTTACCATCCAGCAAACCGGTTATAATTGTATCATTTTCACCATTGGAGATGAACCTGATTGTATTACCATCGATAATATATTCATTATAACCATTTTTAGCATTATCATCAGAGAAGCTGTCTATTACACGTGTAAGTTCACTTCCGCCTCTTGATAATTCTACGCCGCTCAGGAATTTATCAGTATCATTCAGTGTAATACAAATTTCAGCACCTGCAAGCTCAGTTGTTTCATCAGCTATATCAACCTTACTTACGTTCAGTAAAGAACGGTTGTATATAGTAAGAGCTGTTGGACTTATAGTAAAGCTGTTAATTTGTTTATCTTCGTCCAAGGTTACGAAATATCCGTCCTTGATCTCGAATTCAACACTCAAAGGAGCATAGCCTGGAATTGAGCTTTCAGTCAATGTGTAAGAACCGTCACCCAGATTTACAAATGTTTTAGGTTCTTTTCCAGATGTCCAAGTCTCAACAATTCCATCTGAATTAGAAAGTGTCATTTCAGCACCTTCGAATGAGTTACCCTCTGCATCACACTTATTGAAGCTAAGAACAATATCTTTAACCTCAGTATTTGTTATGTTCATTGTTCCAGGAACACCTGGTTCAAGAATCAACTGTGTACCGCCAGGATAACTTACATTGAACTTATAAGTACCTGATGTAATTATAGAACCTTCTACGCAAGGATTATCTTCATCAGATTTAGAATTAAGTTCATATACAACATAAGTTGTCTTAGAGTCTGCTTTAATTTTTTCATTAAACTCTGCAGAACCTGTACCTTTTTGAACTTCAAGTTCAGCAGTATCTATGTGTGTATATGTTTCTTTGCCGTCATTATCTACAGAATAAGTATAAAGACCAACATAGAATGTGCCA
>CANOIR010000081.1 GCA_947566125.1 uncultured Ruminococcus sp.
GCAGCAGCCGCCGCATTGTCACGGTTGATTGTAAGGTCTATGAATGCATTTACTTCCTTTTGTGTTGCTTCCAGACCTGCAATCTGTTGTTCCTGCGTCTGAGATGATGAAGAAATACTGCTAACAACATTGTCACAAACACTGCTGTTGATTCCAAGAATCTTAGATTTTAACGCAGATAGATCCACGCAAAAATCGCTAACTGCATTTTTCGCTTGTTGTATGTAATTGGACATACTGTTGATCTTATCTTTATACAGCTCTATTGTCGCCATAAATTCATCCTTTCCAAAATTATACGACATTGCAGGTTGTTTTGTCAATGACGTATAACTTATTTTATTTTAAAAGTAAATGTGCCACGAAAGAAATTCCGTGGCACACTTGCAAACTTTATTTGTTAACGGATCTCTTCTTTTTTACAATGATAGTTACCACGCCTGTAATGACACCTACTGTAAATATACTACATAGAATTCTAAACCACAAACAGTAAAGCAAACCTACCTGAATGGATGAAATTTCCTGAACAGTATAAGTGTTGCCAGCCTCATCGACAAGAACAAAGCTTAAATCATGCCAGCCCTTTCCCAAAGTGTAGGACAATGTATCCGTTTCATCTGAATAATCAAAATGAGCTGCTGAGATTACTTTCCCATTGTCATATACGACACACTGTGATTTGTCAAGTGATTCACTGATATTGGATAAAGTAATCGTCTTTGTTTTACTTGTATATGATTTCCAGTCTTTCAAATCAGAAGGAACAGTGCAAGTCGGCGCAAGTGCATCAATACGAATCCATCCCAGTGTTATGTGCGATGTTTCTTTATTGTAAGTGTTTTCTGCCCAAAGATAAAGATCCTTATTTGTTCCCTCAGGATAATTGTCTGCAAAATACTCCTTTGGCAACATATAGTTATATACGCCCACTGCATATATATCCTCAGAATTTTCAGCAGTTATTCCGGTATCTTGGGATTCACCATTTTCATCACGAAGTATAATGCTTGTTTTTGAATTTTTCTGTGCAAATACTGTGATATTCAAATCACTGAAAGCGTCCGGTCTTTTGCTGATTGGCGTATTCTCATCTTTTTGTAATGAGTACCACCCTTTCGATTCTGCCTTGTTGCTATTAGAAATATAAGCAAGAACATCGGATTTCATCATCAAAACAGAAGTATTTCTGCAAAGAATACTCCTATTCCCCGCCTTATCCACTGCTGTAAGATCTACTGAATAAACACCATCCTTTTTAAATTCAGGTAATGCATAGAGTTTATCTGAAATAGTTCCGCTATCAGTTTCAGGGACAATTGCACCTATTTCTTTTCCATTTGAATATTCAGGAGTATAAACAGTCAGATCAAATTCAATATGATCAAAATTTGTATCCGAAAATGCAACAGATGGGATAAAATCTTCTTCAAGCCCTGTTTCTTCATTGTATATCTCAAGGTTTTCATATGACTTTTTCTCATCCTTTGCATATATTCCATTTCTATCTGTAATAATTGGATTCTTAAAATCAATTTCAAATACAACTGTTTCCTGTGATTTTGTAGAATTGGATGCCAAATCTACTGGAGAAACTCTAATGAGATAGATACCGTCATCATTTTCCTTAAAAGGAATCTCCAGTATATGCTCATCTCCATCATCTCTCCAGCCATACGCTGGAACTGAATTCATATTGCTTTTATCATGTTTAAGACCTGATTCTTTTTTTAAGATTTCGACATCTGCATCAGCTGCAGAAAAATTGTGTTCAATAATTGTAATTTTTGCAGTTTTATTTATGCTGTCACGTCCAAAGTAATGTTCATCTTTCGAAGTCTTAAATTCATCAAAATTTGTTTTTAAAACTGGTGCTGTTTTATCTATAACAAACATAGATTGACTAAATGGTTCCGCTGAATTTCCAGCCATATCAGTAAAATTAATGGAATAACTATAATCACCATCAGCACTGATTGTGAATGTTCCTATATGTACTGTTTCATCGCCTTCACCACTTGAAGTCCAATTATCAATTATCTGCTCACTTCCATTCAGCATAAATTTCACATCGGTAGGATTAAAGTTTCGTTCAGTAATCGACACTGTTACAATTTGATCTGTGTTATAATAAATTTTGTTTACTGGATTTTGATTGCTTAATGATGCTGTTATTGTTGGAATTGTTGTATCAATGCTATATTGCTTTTTAGCTTCGCTTTCATTACCTGATCTATCAGTCAATTTAATATATACCTCATTATCATTGGTATTACTTGAAACAGTGATATTGAAACTTAAATTTGTGATAAGATTTGAATCTCTTGATATTGAATCATCAATAATTGATACCATATCAGAATTGCTCTGATATGAACCGTCATTGAAAATAGTAATTACTCCCGAACTATCATCATTAGCAATAGACCACTCAATTGTAGAGATACCCGAAAATGAATCATGAACATTAATAGTAAGTGGTATACTTGTATTGTACAGAGAAATACCGTTTGAATCTGATTTATCTGATGCAATATTTTCCGATATTGCAATGCTTGACACGGATTTATGCAATTCAGCATCTTCTACAATATTACCGTCTGCATATCTGAGTCCAGATGTATGTTTAAACTCGTCTTCAAATGGATTTACAGATGCTACATTATCTGCTGCCAAAGCCCAGACTTGTCCTTTAAATCCTTTCTCAATTGTAAATTCAGCATATGATACACCATCTTCATTATGATAATCAGCATCTGTACTGTAAACTTTCGTACTTTTTTCTTGTCCATTTACATCTCTGCGATATAATGTTACATAATTGATTCCGGAAGAATTGCCCTCATCTTTTACAAATACTTTCACTTTTGTATCATCTACAAAATAAAATCCATATGTTCCTCGTTCCATATCAGCACCGCTGTCATTTTGATCGCTAAACAAGAATTCTATAATTTCAGGATTCGTTTTGTCAACATGAACTATCTTTGTTCTTTTATCTGCTTCATCAGAAGCATCAGACGCAAAATTACCTGCATTATCTTGTGCATCAACAGTAATTTGATAATTGCCTTCATCTTCCATATGATACTGATACTTGGCTTCCTTGGTAAATCGTTCTGACATATCTTCAAATTTTATATATTCATCATCTATAACAAGTCCATATTCAGGATTTTTTGTTTTTCCCTCTGTCGAATCGTCATTGTTTAAAACATTTTCATTAACTAAAACATGGTTTAGACCTGATTCTTTATCTCGTGCGGTTACACTATAATCAAAATCCGAAGGATACCATATTGCTCCATTGATCATGTATTGATTTTCTTTCGGTAATATTATTTCTGAAGTTGGCTTAATATTTTCTAATACTAAATGTATTTCATCATCTCTATTCGACAGTTTTCCATCTTCAGTTGTAAAATAATATTTGGCCTCATTTCCTAATAGATCTTTCACAAAAATACATGGAATATCATCTTTATTTGGAGATAATTCTTTAAAAATAAATTCAATACTGCCGTCATCTGATTCACCTTTAATTTTATCTTTGCCCCAATGTAAAAAGACGTCATTTTTATTTACACCGCAACCATCATCATTATCTTTAACTTTGATTGCAATATCTAAAGTATTATTTCCAAATATTCCAAAACTCAAATATTTTAAGATGCGATCAAAGATAGAAGCAGGATTAGAACTTATATATGTATATTTCTTATCAACAATTTCAGGCGGAAGAGTATCCACATAAAAGTCATAAGTTTCCGTTCTTGTATTTCCAGCAAGATCTTCAACTTCTACATTTATTGTATATTTGCCATCAATGTTGCAAATCGTATTGTCTATTAGTATAGGTTCTAAGTCGTATTTTGTATAAGGCATTTTATACGTTACTGTTTTATTTAAATCAGTATCTTCTGAATCAGCCGTCTCTACAACTGTCGTATATGTGCCTTCTATACTTTTTCCTGACGAAATATCCGTCATAAGCACTATCTCCTTAAAGCCTTCAGGCCCCGAAATCTTTACAGTGTAGCCTTTTATGCCATTATCGTCATTCAACGTAATCTTAACTTCATCTTTAAAATTTTCTTTATAATAGCTTTTACCATGAATGTTCTTTATATTTGGAAAATCCACATTGCTTTTACAATCATTTCTATCCTCTGGATCGTAAAAAATAGTATACTCTGCTTCTTTATCATCAATTAAATCAGTTAATACAGCTTTTGCACTTGAATTCTGACTGTCTTTTGCAACTATACTTAAAGAATGTTTTTCATTTTCAGACATTCTCAAATCGGAAAGTTTCAGAAGATATACTTTCGTTGCATTGCCCTTATCACTTTCAAAGCACTCCCATTCATTCTTACCATCAGCTGTAAAAATAATTGGACTTTCATCATCTACTTTAACTATAATTTTATTCAGATTACTTTCTTCGATTGTAAGCTTCAAATAGCATTTGTCGTTTGCATATACAGAACTCCAACGATTTTCCAATTCTTCGGATCCATAAGTAAAAGTCTCTAAAGGCATTGCATTTTTATCAGAACTTGATGTAATACACAAATTCTCTTTACCAGTAATGATCACTGGAGGTGTAGAATCATAAGAAATTGCCTTTTCATTCAAAGGGCAAAATGTTTCATTTCCGGCATTATCAACAATATAAAATGTTACATTTACATCTTTAAGCCATTCAGCATTACTCCAATCGAGAGTAAAACTGATTGTACCATCGTCATCAACTTCTTGATTTTTTATTTCTACCGTGCCTTGTTCCCATTCATTTCCATTCTGTTTAACTTTGAAATAAATTCTATCCTGATTGATTCC
>CANOIR010000082.1 GCA_947566125.1 uncultured Ruminococcus sp.
CAGACAGGTATGAGTATGTTATCATCGTTAACAGGTGCTGCATCACAGAATATGGCTTGCTTTATTGCAGGAACTACAATTCTTACAGCTACAGGTTTTGTTGCAATAGAAAAGCTTGCCGCAGGAGATAAAGTTATATCAACAAATCCCGACACGCTTGAAACTGCGGAGAAAACTGTTCTTGAGACTTATGTCCGACAGGTGGACAAGCTTGTACATATTACTATCAATGGTGAAGAAATTGTTACAACTGATAATCATCCGTTCTATGTACAAGGCAGAGGATTTATCAATGCAGGCGGTTTGCTTGTTGGAGATAAACTTATCAGTGTAAATGGTGAGGACTTAATTGTTGAAGATTATTACATAGAATTGACAGAAGAGCCTGTTTCGGTGTATAATTTTCAGGTGGAGGATTTCCATACTTATTTTGTTGGCGGTTGCGCTGTTTGGGTGCATAATTTAAAATGCGGCAAGTCGGATACTGCTTTTAATCAGGAGGAATTTGCTTCCACTTCAAAAGAAAGAATTTCAAAAACCCCAGCTGATACAAATAAAAATGTTGAATTTATTGGAGAGAGAGGAAATTCAAAGTGTGTGCCTAAAAATAAAGATTCAAGCCTTGCAAAAACATTGAATGATTGTGGTGTGGATGGAATTGAATATAAAAACGGAGTTGTTGATCTTTCACCTACATCAAAAGCGGAAGTTCAGATAGAATATATGCTTGGCGGAAAAGGTAAAAATGGAACAAAGGCAAGGCAGTCTAATTTTGCACAGGCTGACGAAGCAATGGCATTTGAATTAAATAAGGATTTGGATTCTGCAAACAGACTAGGAATAACTCCAAGCGATGGAAAATCTTTTACAGCAAGTGATGTGAATAAATACAGGACGAACAATAAACTCACTTGGCATGAGTTAAATGATACCCAAACAATGCAATTAGTACCAACAGAAGTGAATGCTAAGTTTGGACACTTGGGAGGTGTAGGTGAAATAAATGCAGGTGCGTATGTTCCAGGTGGCTTTGCAAATAATTAATATAGGAGAATGGATATGTTTAATAAAGTATTTGGAGAAATAGAATATGAATATGGTTGGAATGGTAGTGTTGTGATTAATTGCTTTGGCAAGAATCAAAGTGTTGATATAGTAATATCAGGTGAAAAAGAAAGCGAATTTGTACAATGGCAGTATGACTCATTTGAATATTTTATAAATAACTGGGAAAAAATGCAGGAAGAAGTCAAAATAAGTATATATGAATATTATTGTCAGCTTAGATATGAACTTGGATATGATGATAACAGCAATGATAATTTTCCCAATGTTAACAATATTGATGATATAGTTGAAATGATTCAGATAGATGCTTTGGTGATACCTGTACCAGGTATTTATGAGGAGAGATGTATAAATCTTGCTTTAAGTTGTTCGTGGGATGAAGAAAATGGTGCAGGTATTAGATTTATAAATGAAAGGATTGATGAAATCGGTTATCAAGATATTGCATTTTGATAAAAATAAAAGTAGTAATGATTACACCTGATGAGAATACGTAAAGGACTTTATTGGAAAAGATGGTTACTATAATGATTTTACATCAAATGCAAAATTTGAATTGTTAATTACATCAAAGTAAGCTGTATAATGGATTCCAGGAAGCAACCGGAGTCGTAGCAACATTTACCGGCGGAGCATCAAGTACAATGGCTTGTTTTATAGCAGGTACATACGTACTGGCATTGGACGGATTTAAGCGAATAGAGGATATCGTTGCCGGTGACAAGATTATAGCAGCTGATCCTGACACACTTGAAACAGATAGGAAAATGGTACTTGAAGCTTATGTCCGACAGGTGGACAAGCTTGTACACCTGACGATAAACGGAGAGGAAATCGTTACAACTGATAATCATCCGTTCTATGTACAAGGCAGAGGATTTATCAATGCAGGCGGTTTGCTTGTGGGAGATAAGCTTATCAGTGTAAATGGCGAAGATTTAACTATTGAAGATTATCGCATTGAATTGACAGAAGAACCTGTTTCGGTGTATAATTTTCAGGTGGAGGATTTCCATACTTAATTCGTTGGTGATTGTGCTGTTTGGGTGCATAATGATATGTGTCAACCTGATAAAGTTCCGGATGGAATGGGAACATATAAAGATAAAAAGGGACATCATCCAATGGCTAAAAAAGCATTTGAAGGTGCTGAAGGATATAATATGAACGAAGCATTGAGTATAAGCCAGTCTAAATTACTTGATGACTTTGGTGTAAAACATAGTACAATTACTGGAAAACAAAAATCACTATATAAAGCTTATGCAAAAACAGGAAAGCCACTTACAATGGAGGCAATGAAGAATATAGAAATTCAGGCAATGGTTGACAGCGGTGTTCCTATTGAATATGCTAGAGAAACCGTTGAAACTGCTGTGGAGCAGCTAATTGGATCAGGAATTAGTAGTCCTGTTAAAATTCCATGGGGTTAATGAAAAAGGTTTTTGTTGTAAATATATGATTGGAAGGAGTTTATCATGAACAATTTGAAGGATAATAAAGAAAAAGCTTTAAACTATTTTGGGAAATGTGTAATTGAAGAAGTATATGATAGAGCATTATCTGGTGCGAAACGTATTGTAAAACGAACAACACCAAACCATATGGATTTGGAGCAATATGATGTTTTTTCAGAGTTTTCACAGGAACAACAAGAAAAAGTATGTGACTTGTTGGCTGAAACGGTTATGGATACAATTTATCGTTTTTTAGAAATGGTTGAGGAACATGATAATGAATTTAAAATATGTGTGGAAATGAACAAAGTTGAATATAATTTGATAGATATAAGTGAAAAAATGGGAAGTGAAATCGCTGATATTGATGATGGATGGATTAGTCAATTCTCACAAATTTAAAGTGTAAAACTATCTCAACAAATCCTGACACACTTGAAACAGATAGGAAAATGGTACTTGAATCTTATGTCCGACAGGTGGACAAGCTTGTACATATTACTATTAATGGTGAAGAAATTGTTACAACTGATAATCATCCGTTCTATGTACAAGGCAGAGGATTTATCAATGCAGGCGGTTTGCTTGTGGGAGATAAGCTTGTTAGTGTGAATGGTGATGATTTAACTATTGAAGATTATTATATAGAATTGACAGATGAGCCTGTTTCGGTGTATAATTTTCAGGTGGAGGATTTCCATACATATTTTGTTGGTGATTGCGCTGTTTGGGTGCATAATAAAAACTGTCCTCCACATATGAATGAAGATGGAACATTAAAGCCGAACCAGGAGTATACAACTGGAGAGAATAATTACAAGTATAAAACTGACAGTAATGGGAATATCGCAAGTGCACATGCCGATGAGTTAAAGCTTAAAACGCATGATGGAAGGTTAAGTCATAAACCAAACACACCTGGCAAGCTTTCTGGTGACGATGCAGGTCATTTGTTTGCAGATCAATTTGGAGGCTCACCAGATTTAGATAACCTTGTTTCACAGAGAAGCGATTTAAATAGGGCGGTAAAAAATACAGATAATTATCGCAGTATGGAAAGGGAGTGGTCGAAGGCATTAAAGAGTGGTCAAAAGGTTACTGATGTAGACATTAAGCTTACATACGAAAATGGTTCATCACGACTTCGTCATTCAAAGTTACTTACAAAATAGACGGTGAGTATTTTAGGCGAACATTTAATCAATAATACATTAAGTAAGGAGTAATCAAATTATGTTAAAAGGTTTTGAAGATGCATTTATGGATGCACAAGCAAGAATAGTTTCATTGTCACTGGAATTATTAAATATTTCAAAAATAGAAGCTGATAAAATATATATTTATATCTATCAGAATAACGTTCAGAAATTCTTTAATGCTTTTTTTGAAAAAGATAAAATGATATATCGTCTGAATGATTGGTTCAATGACGATCAAATAAATGAATACTTTGACTTTGGAGAAGAAGATATAGATAATATAATTGATGTATGCGATACGTTTGATGGAAAGTGTCCACATGAATTTAAGTTGATTTATAATATCAAAACAAAAGCATTTGATTCAAACTATAATTATGATGATATTATAGATGATGACGATAAAAGTTTAGTAGATATTTATCATGATTGGGTTAGAGAATGTAAAGAAAGGTTGAATAAATGAGATGATAAAATATCAGTATATAGTGGGGTGAAAAAATGCCAGATAACAATAATGAACAAATAGCCGAAGTCATATCCAACTCGCAAGTAGCTTTTATAAATGGAAAATATCAGGAAGCATTCAGCCTTGCAAAATCAGCAATAAAACTTGACCCAAAATGTGCCGATGCATATCAGTGTGCAGCTAATGTATGCATGTCACTTAGCCGCTATGAAGATGCGATAGAGTATTATCAGAAAGCAGTGGACTGTGATCCGGATAATGGAAACAGATATTTCAATCTCGGATATGCACAGGCGAGTATCAATAAAATTGCCGATACGATGCAGAGCTTTGCTAAAGCAGATGAACTTGGCTTAAGTGAAGATGCCGCGGCGCAGATGTATCATATTCTTGGTATAGTCAATCAGCAGCTTGGAAGACTTGATGATG
>CANOIR010000083.1 GCA_947566125.1 uncultured Ruminococcus sp.
AACATATGACAGCAAATACATATAAGCCCGGACAGATAACAGCATTATACGCCCGCCTTTCGCAGGAAGATACGTTAGAGGGCGACAGCAACAGCATTGTAAACCAAGACGGAATTTGTCAAGGGATTTTTCTGCAAAAGTTACAAATTATTCAATCAGATACCAAAATACAATTAGAGCAGGTTTTGTAAGCAAAACTGCTCTAATTGTATTTTGAAGTTTATCTTATGGCATTTTTCATCGACTTCACAAATCCCCCCACATACTTCGGTGCGTCTTTGCCGTGTTTTTCAAGCAGCTTAATAATTGCGGAGCCGACAATGGCCCCATCTGAAATCTCTGCCATTTTCTTTGCCTGCTCTGGCGTGGAAATTCCGAAACCGATGGCACAAGGCACATCGGTATTTTCTCTGACTACATTGATAATGGAGGCAAGGTCTGTCTTAATCTCACTCCGTGTGCCTGTCACACCGAGGCTGGAAACGATGTAGACGAAACCGTCTGCTTCTTTTGCAATCATGGCAATACGGTTTTCTGAGGTTGGTGCAATCAGGGAAATTAAGTTAATGTCATACTGTCTGCATAGCGGCTGAAATTCTTCCTTTTCTTCAAGCGGAAGATCGGGCAGGATCAGTCCATCTATTTCAATTTCACGACAGGTTGAAATAAATTTTTCTGCACCGTAGGAGAACACAACATTGGCATAGGTCATAAAAACCATTGGAACTTTTACATCACGGCGAAGTTCTTTGACAAAGGCGAATATTTTATCGGTTGTGATACCGCCGGTCAGTGCCCTCAGATTTGCACCCTGAATGACAGGACCCTCTGCGGTAGGATCAGAGAATGGTATGCCAAGTTCAATAAGGTCTGCACCGTTTTCCGCAGCGGCACGAACTACTTTAGCAGTAGTCTCCAAATCGGGGTCGCCGCAAGTGATAAAGGCGATAAACGCCTTGCCATTTTCAAATGCTTTACGAATATTACTCATGGATATCCTCCCCTCTGTAACGGGCAATGGCGGCACAGTCCTTGTCGCCTCTGCCGGAAATGGTGATGACAATGATTTTATCTTTCTCCATTGTCGGTGCGATCTTCATTGCGTGTGCAACAGCGTGAGCCGATTCGATAGCAGGAATAATTCCCTCGGTCTTTGCCAGATATTCAAAAGCATTTACCGCTTCGTCATCGGTGACAGGTACATATTCTGCTCTGCCAATATCGTGCAGATGAGCGTGCTCAGGACCAACACCGGGGTAATCAAGTCCTGCGGAAATAGAATAAACGGGAGCAATCTGGCCATCCTTATCCTGACAGAAATACGATTTCATTCCGTGGAAGATTCCGACTCTGCCTGTAGCAATGGTTGCTGCAGTTTCAAAAGTATCAACACCTCTGCCTGCCGCCTCGCAACCGATCAGTCTTACATCTTCATCTTCTATGAAATGATAGAAGCTGCCGATGGCATTGGAACCGCCGCCCACACAGGCAATAACGGCATCGGGCAGTCTGTCTTCTTTTGCAAGCATCTGTTCTTTGATTTCTTTTGAAATAACCGCTTGGAAATCACGGACAATGGTGGGAAAAGGATGCGGTCCCATAACAGAACCAAGACAATAATGCGTATCGCAGATACGGGAAGTCCATTCACGCATAGCCTCAGACACGGCATCTTTGAGAGTAGCTGTGCCTGTTTTGACGGGAATAACCTCAGCGCCAAGCAATCTCATCCGGTACACATTCAGTGCCTGACGAATAGCATCTTCTTCACCCATAAAAACAACACATTCCATGCCCATCAGAGCAGCGGCGGTCGCCGTGGCGACACCGTGCTGTCCGGCTCCTGTTTCAGCAATCAATCGAGTTTTGCCCATCTTCTTTGCAAGAAGCGCCTGACCAAGTACATTGTTGATTTTATGTGCTCCGGTGTGATTCAGGTCTTCCCGTTTCAGATAAATTTTCGCTCCGCCGAGGTCTTTCGTCATTTTCTCAGCAAAGTACAGTCTTGACGGTCTGCCTGCGTATTCATTGAAGAGTTCAGTAAGCTCTCTGTTAAAATCAGAATTATTTTTATAGTGATTATATGCTTCTTCCAGTTCGATGACTGCATTCATCAGCGTTTCGGGAATGTACTGACCGCCGTGAATACCGAAGCGTCCGTTTGGATTTGTCATAATCTTTCTTCCTTTCTGACAGCGGCAACAAATGCTGCCATTTTTATTTTATCTTTTACTCCATTGGTTTCAATTCCTGTACTGACATCTACTGCAAATGGATGGAGTGTTTTGACTGCATCTGCTACATTGCGAGCGTCAAGACCTCCGGCAAGAAAATACGGTCTTTCAATACTTTTTACGAGAACCCAATCAAATACCGTTCCCGTACCTGCACTGGAATCAAGCAAAATATAATCCGCCGTACTTTGATTCGCAATCTTTATGTCATGCGCAGTTTCAATACGAAAAGCCTTGATGATCGGCTTATCTATGAGCCGTCGCAACTGTGTAATATATTCTTCGTCTTCGTCACCATGAAGCTGCGCTATGTCGATAATTCCGTTCTGCAATAGCTTTGCAACCTCTTGCGGATGTTCATTTACAAATACTCCAACTGATTGAATTTCGGGCAAGAGTCGGCTTTTTAACTCCGCTGCTTTTTCGGATGTTACATAACGCTTACTTTTCGATGCAAAGACAAATCCGATATAATCCGGCTTTAGCTCGTTCGCAGCTTCTATTTCACAAAGTCGGGAAGGACCGCAAAGTTTAATCTTCGTCATACCGCACCTCGCAGTTCATCAAGCTTGGCTTTTTTGTTGGGCGCTCGCATAAGAGTTTCTCCAATCAAAACAGCATCCGCACCGATTTCACGTAGCTTTGCTACATCCTCGGCACTACTGACTCCACTTTCGGAAACAAACAGCACATCACGGGGAATCAACGCTCTGAGCCTGTGGCTATTATCCGTATCTACTGAAAAATCTTTGAGATTACGGTTGTTGACACCGATGATACGTGCTCCTGCGTGAAATGCCGTCTGCACTTCGTTTGCATCATGCGCTTCAACCAATGCAGATAATCCGAGTTCATCACAAATGCTGATATAGGATTTGATTTGCTCCTCACTTAAAATGGAACAAATCAGCAACACCGCCGATGCGCCCATCACCTTTGCCTCGTAGATCATATATTCATCTACTGTGAAGTCTTTCCGCAGACATGGGATGGGAACGCTGGAGGCGATTTCTTTCAGATACTTGTCACTTCCGAGAAACCATTTCGGTTCTGTCAGCACGGAAATACAGTCTGCTCCTGCCACTTTGTATTCTCTTGCAATCTGCAAATAGGGAAAATCTGGGGCAATGAGTCCTTTTGAAGGAGATGCCTTTTTGCACTCACAGATGAATGATATGTCCGGAGTTTTAAGAGCCTTCTCAAAAGCAAAGTTTCCATTTGAAAGAGACAAAGCCTGCCGTTTGATTTCATCAAGCGGAATTTTCAATTTTGCTTGCTCGGTACGTTCTCTGGCGTAGTCGGCAAGCTGATCTAAAATCGTCATACCTCTACCTCCGGACGATTACTGACTGAAATAAGCTTGTTCAGTGTTTCAAGCGCCTTGCCGGAGTCAATTATTTCTGCCGCAAGTGCAATGCCATCCTTCATACTGTCCGCCTTACCGCCGATGTAGAGCGCTGCTCCGGCGTTCATCAGCACAGCATTTCTTTTATGACCTTTTTCACCGTTTAAGATAGCAAAGGTAATTTTAGCATTTTCTTCCGGTGTGCCGCCCTTCAGGTCATCTTTGGCACAGCGTTCAAATCCGAAGTCTTCCGGTGTGATCACCGAGGATTTGAACCAGCCGTCACGAATCTCACAGATCGTAGTCGGTGCGCTCATGGAAATCTCATCCAGCTTATCCTGACCGTACACAACCATGCCACGCTTGATGCCGAGATTGATCAGAACCTGAGCCAACGGTTCAACAAGGTAATCATCATACACACCGAGAAGCTGCATGGATGGTGTACCCGGATTCGTCAGAGGACCGAGAATATTGAACACGGTACGAAAACCAAGTTCCTTGCGGATAGCACCAACGTATTTCATAGAAGTGTGGTATTTCTGTGCGAAAAAGAAACACATACCGACCTCGTTCAAAAGCTCAACACACCTTGCCGGACTTTGCTGAATATTTACACCAAGGGCTTCCAAACAATCTGCCGTTCCACACTGAGAGGATGCCGCTCTGTTGCCGTGTTTTGCAACTTTCATACCGCTTGCAGCCACTGCCAGAGCAGAAGTGGTAGAAATATTAAAGCTGTGAGCATTATCGCCGCCTGTGCCGACAATCTCAAACAACTCCATTCCCGTTTCAACCTTGATTGCGTGTGCTCGCATTGCAGCCGCACATCCGGCAATTTCGTCAGTGGCCTCAGCTCTGGCACTTTTAGTAGACAAAGCTGCAAGAAAGGCAGCATTCTGTGTTGCGGTAGTTTCGCCGCTCATGATTTCGTTCATGACAGTGTAAGCCTCATCATAAGTGAGGT
>CANOIR010000084.1 GCA_947566125.1 uncultured Ruminococcus sp.
GAAGAAAAACTGCGGATCTATATTATTATGAGAACAAGTTCTAATATTTTTACTTATTCAGATTATATCCCAAATCAAATGCCTTGATATTAAGCTCTACGAATTTTGGCGGTACTGTATTTTTTATTGTATTGATCCAATGTTCATATGGAATATCTGTAGATGTAGCCATAACGCCGATAAGTACTACGTTTACAGCTTTAAGGCTGCCGGCTTCTTCAGCAAGTTCAGCTGCATTTACAGTTGTAACATTGTCGCACAAATCGTTAAGTTTATCACAAATATTCTCAGGATATTTAGCAGCACCAGTAATTACCGGCATAGGATTTATTTGCTGTGTGTTTACAATCATTCTGCCGCCCTTTTTGATATATGAAACGGCACGATATGCTTCCAGTTCTTCGAATGCAAGTATAATATCAGCACAGCCCTTGTCAACGATAGGGGATTGAACCTTTTCACCATATTTTACATATGTAACAACGCTGCCGCCACGCTGACTCATTCCATGTACTTCAGATACCTTTACATCAAAACCAGCACCTATTAAAGCTTTACCTAATATACGGCTTGCAAGAAGTGTTCCCTGACCGCCTACGCCTACTATCATAATGTTTTTAGTCATTTTTTCAGTCCTCCTTCTTTATACAGCCAAATGGACATGCATTTGTACAAAGTCCGCATCCGTTACACTGTGATTCATCTATATATGGTTTTCCGTCCTTTAAGGAAATTGCAGGACAGCCAAGCTTCATGCAGAGCTTGCAGTTTTTACAGTCATCATTTATTTTGCAGTGACCTGTATATTTTACTGTTTTAAGAAGTGCACACGGTCTTTGTGCTATAATTACAGAAGGCTCAGATTTAGCAGTTTCTTCCTTTACAACTCTTTCAAATTCCTTAAGATCAAATGGATCAGCTACAACAACGTTTTCCACACCTACAGCTTTACAGAGAGTGATTAAATTTACCTGCTTTGTTTCTTCACCACGAATTGTATAACCTGTTGTGGGGTTATCCTGGTGACCTGTCATACCGGTTATGGAGTTGTCAAGAATGATTACAGTGTTTATACCTTTATTATATACTATATCAATAAGACCTGTTATTCCAGAGTGAATGAATGTTGAATCGCCAATAACAGATACTGTCTTTTTAGCGAATTCATTGCCTCTTGCCTTAGCCATGCCAAGTGCTGCACTAACAGATGCACCCATGCATATTGTTGTATCCATACTTGATAGAGGAGCAACTGCACCGAGTGTATAACAGCCAATATCACCGCATACATTCAAACCGAGCTTTTTAAGTACATAGAATGTTCCACGGTGCGGACAGCCGGCACACATTACAGGAGGACGAACAGGTATCTGTTCTGTAAGCTCTGTTATTTCGCCGCCATCTTCTCCCAAAACAGCCTTGGCGATCATACATGGAGTATATTCACCTAGAAGTGTAAAAGCTTCTTTGCCTATAACTTCAATTCCAAGTGACTTGCAGTGCTTTTCAATTACAGGGTCGAGTTCTTCAATAACATAAATTTTATCATGTTTTGCTGCAAAATCCTGAATGAGTTTCTTAGGCATAGGATAAACCATACCAAGCTTTAAATAGTCAGCCTTGTCACCAAGAGCCTCTTTTGCATAGAGATAAGCAATTCCGGCTGAAATAATGCCTATTTTGCTGCCGTTTTCTTCTTTTTTATTTATAGGAGCAATTTCAGCATACTCTTCCATTTTTCTAAGACGCTCTTCAACAACAACATGACGCTTTATCGCATTTGCCGGCATCATAACGTATTTTGCAGGATCTTTTTTATATTCTTTAAGTTCGTCATCACTGCTTTCTTCAAGTTCAACAATGCTCTGAGAATGAGAAACTCTTGTTGAAAGTCTTAAAAACATTGGGCAGTCATATTCTTCACTGAGAGTATATGCGAGCTTTGTCATTTCCTTGCATTCAGCAGAATCTGATGGTTCAAGCATAGGGATTTTAGATGCTTCTGCATAGTGACGTGAGTCCTGCTCATTTTGAGATGAATGCATTCCCTGATCGTCTGCAACACAGAACACAAGACCACCGTTTACACCGGTATAGCTTGCAGTAAATACTGGATCAGCCATAACATTAAGACCAACGTGCTTCATACAGGACATTGCTCTTGCACCGCCTATGGAAGCACCAATAGCAACTTCGGCAGCTACCTTTTCATTAGGAGCCCACTCTGCGTAAATTTCGTTATATTTTACTATATTTTCTGTAATTTCAGTGCTTGGTGTACCCGGATATGAAGATACAACTCTTACACCGGCTTCATATGCACCTCTGGCAACGGCTGCGTTGCCAAGCATCAATTCTTTCATGTTTCTTATATTTCCTTTCATTATTTAACTCCAGTTTCCTGAGCCACAAGCTTGTCTACACTATACATTTTTCTAAGCTTTGGCTTTTCTATCTTGCCGGTAGGATTTCTTGGAATATCTGCAAAAATAATTTTTCTTGGACGCTTGTAGCGTGGCAATGCGGTGCAGAATTCGTTTATTTCAGCTTCTGTTGCTGTCATGCCGTCTTTAAGTTCTATTATAGCAGCTGTTACTTCACCAAGACGTGTATCCGGAATTCCGATAACAGCAACGTCTTTGATTGCATTATTTGCACGGAGGAAGTCTTCTATCTGTACCGGATAAATGTTTTCACCGCCAGAAATAATAACATCTTTCTTTCGGTCAACAAGATAAATAAATCCGTCTTCATCTTCCTGAGCCATATCGCCTGTGAAAAGCCAGCCGTCTTCCAAAACTTCAGCAGTAGCCTTTTCATCGTGATAATAGCACTTCATAACACCTGGACCCTTTACCGCAAGCTCTCCGACTTCACCGGATTTTACTGTGCTGTGGTCAGTTTTTACGATTTTAACTTCCCAGCCGTATCCAGCTTTTCCTATTGCACCAACTTTATGTATATTTCCTATTCCAAGGTGAACACATCCTGGACCTATTGATTCACTCAGACCATAATTTGTGTCATATTCATGAGCAGGAAATACTTTTAGCCAGCGTTCGATAAGACTTGGCGGTACAGGCTGAGCACCAATGTGCATAAGACGCCATTGATCAAGGTGATAATCTTCAAGCTTAATATCACCTCTGTCGATAGCATCAAGAATATCCTGTGCCCACGGAACAAGCAGCCATACAATACTGCAAGCTTCTTCGGATATAACTTTCATTATCCATTCAGGCTTTACACCTTTAAGAAGAACAGCTTTTCCGCCCGAGATCAGCGAACCGAACCAATGCATTTTTGCACCTGTATGGTAAAGCGGCGGAATGCACAAAAAGACATCATCTTTTGTTTGCTTGTGATGATTCTGTTCCACTTTAGCTGAGTGCATCAGACTTCTATGAGCGTGGAGAATGGCTTTTGGAAAGCCTGTTGTACCAGATGAGAAATAAATAACAGCGTCATCATCATCAGTGATTTTGATTTCCGGATTTTTTGATGAAGCGTAAACCACAAGGTTATTATAACTTTCAGCAAATGTAGGACAGTCTTTTCCAACATACAAAAGATTTTTAACATTAGGAATGCGTCCGCATATTTCTTCGATTCTTCCGGTAAATTCAGGGCCGAATACAAGAATGCTTGAATCTGAAAGTTCAAGACAATACTTTATTTCATCAGCTGTATAACGGTAGTTTAGCGGTACTGCAATAGCACCTGCTTTGAGTACGCCGAAATATACAGGCAGCCATTCCAAACAGTTCATTAGCAGAATTGCAACTTTATCACCACGTTTTACGCCACGTGACAAAAGAAAATTTGCAAAGCGGTTTGCCTGACAATTAAAATCTTCCCATGTAATTGAACGGCGGAAATCATTTCCCGAGCCTGCTTCAATCAGAGAATATTCTTTCCAGGTAAATCTGCTTTTTGTATCCGGAGGATTGATTTCAACAAGACTTACATCATCACTGTAAAGTTTTGCATTTTTTTCGAGAATATCAGTAATTGGCATAGTAACAGTATTTCCCTTCTATACTTATCATCAGCAGCAATATCAAAAAATCTTTACTTTTTGTATCACTGTCTTTTTAGTTTGGCTTAATAAAACATAAATTAAGCAGTAATCTTTATAATTATATCATACATTAAGAAAATTTGCAATAACATTTTTAGATTTATAACGTTTTTTTATTTTGTAAAAGTTTACAAATATTATCAAGAAAAATTGTACAGTATTTTTTGTATGGTTTTTTTTATTTTATTGACTTTTTACAGCAAGTACGTTATAATTAAAGTGGTAATATGCGAC
>CANOIR010000085.1 GCA_947566125.1 uncultured Ruminococcus sp.
CACCAAGTGCATTTCCCGGTACACCATTGATAGTAATATTTTTATCAGACATACCGGCAGCAATAAATCTCTGACCACAGCATCCGTTAATTGTACAGTCTTCATCAGATTCACGAAGTTTGTCATTTAAACCCTTATAATCCAAATAATCAAAATTGGTTACATCTATCAACATTATTATACTGCACCTCCAAACTTACTTATACGGTCTTCATGTGAAAACGCAGCAAATGTAGCATCTTTTTTCAATAAATCAAAATCTATTGAATCAAGCGGAGTCTTTTCACGAATCAGTGATGTATAAATTCCAGCCTTTGCCACATTGCCAATCATTATATATCCTGTTAATAATCCATTGCGGGTAAAGAGTCTTTTAAGTGAATTCTCCCTCTTTTCTTCATACATCTCTCCGCCATCTTTTTCACCAAAATAGCTGCCTGCTGTCATAACATGAAGTCCAAAGAAACCAATTGAATTCATAGGAATTGCATTGTCAAATACAGTATTTACACCAGCCATATTAATGCCGGCACATTTTCCCTGCATATAGGCATTAGGAAGAATTGCAAGTACTCTTTTATTGCCAAAAGAAATATCATTTCCTTCTGTGCAATCACCAGCTGCATATACATTTTCAATAGTAGTTTCCATTTTATCATCAATTATAATGCCACGATTTACAGAACCGCCGGCATCTTTTACAAGAGATGTATTTGCACGTACACCAACTGCTAATACAAGAACATCAAAATCTACTGTTTTGCCGCTTTTCATAAACGCCTTATTTTTCTCAAAGCGTTCGGCACTGTCACCAAGCATGAATGAAATGCCATTTTTCTCAAGAGTCTCTTGCATTATAGCAGCACATTCATTATCAAGAATACTTGAAAGAATTCTGTCAGCAAGGTCGCATACTGTTATTTCTGCTGCCCTATTCTTTAAGCCTTCGGCACATTTTAGTCCAATAAGACCAGCTCCAACTATAAGAACCTTTGAATTTTTATTCACAGAAGCTTCAAGTGCTAAAGTATCATCTATTGTCATAAATGAAAATTTATTTTCTACATTTTCCAATCCGATAAACGGTGGAACAAACGGAGAAGAACCAGTTGCTACGCATAATTTATCATATTGAATAATCTTGTTATCATCAAGCACGATTTCATTAGAATATTTATTTATCTTAACAGCCTTTTGACCATATATTACATTACAATTCATTTTATCATAATAGTCTTGGCTTCTATAATTCATTTTAGCAAGATCTGTTTTGCCTTCCAAATAATATGATATAAGAGGTCGGCAGTAAGCATGATATTTTTCTTCAGATATAACAGTGATTTTACCTTTTTTATCAATGCTGCGAATACCATCAATACAGCCAGTAGCTGCAATACTGTTTCCAATAATTACATACTGTTTCATTCTATTTACCTCTCTTCGTAAACAATTGCATTGTTAGGACAGCCTTTCACACACGCTGGTTCACCACATGAATTTTCAAGGCAAAGTTCACATTTCTGAACAACGCCATTTTTACCCTTAGCAACTGCTCCATAAGGACATACCAAAATACAAGTAAGACATCCCACACATTTATCATGGTCAATACATATAACACCGTCTTTAATAGATAAAGCTCCTGATATACAGCTCTTAACACAAATAGGATCTTGACAGTGACGGCATGAAACAGCAAAGTTTATGCTGTTGTCACCATCAACATGAATTCTGGGAAAAATCTTTTTACCCTTTAGTGCCTTGATCATATTTACTTCTTTCGAATTTGCAAAAGCACAATTGTATTCACACAGATGACAACCAAGACACCATTTTTCATTGGCATATACTCGTTTCATTTTAATTTACCTCCTATTCGCCGGCATGAGAAATACCTAGTATCTGAAGTTCTTTTTCATTCAGTCCGATTCCACGAAGCATAAGTCTATTTCCACGAAGTGCTTCAATAGAGTTTATACCCATGCCACCCATAAGCTCTTTTATTTCATGACGCCAAGCAGTCATAAGATTTACAAGACGTTTGCTGCCAATATCTGGATTAAGACGCTTTACAAGTTCAGGACGCTGAGTAGCGATACCCCAATTGCATTTACCGCTTTGACAGGTACGACAGAGATGACATCCAAGAGCAAGGACTGCGGCAGTAGCAACATAACAAGCATCTGCACCAAGTGCAATAGCCTTTACAACATCTGAGGCACTTCTAATGCTACCGCCAACAACAAGTGAAACATTATTTCTAATTCCTTCATCACGTAAACGCTGATCAACAGATGCAAGAGCAAGCTCGATTGGAATACCTACATTATCACGGATTCTTGTAGGTGCTGCTCCTGTACCTCCACGGAAACCATCGATTGCAATTATATCAGCACCGCTTCGTGCAATACCGCTTGCGATTGCAGCGATATTATGAACCGCAGCAACTTTTACTATAACTGGTTTTTTATATTCAGTAGCCTCTTTAAGAGAGAATACAAGCTGTCTTAAATCTTCAATAGAATAAATATCATGATGTGGAGCAGGTGAGATAGCGTCAGAACCTTCAGGAATCATACGTGTTCTTGAAACATCTCCTACAATTTTAGCGCCGGGCAAATGTCCGCCAATACCAGGCTTTGCACCTTGACCCATTTTGATTTCAACAGCAGCACCTGCTTCAAGGTAATCTTTATAAACACCAAATCGACCAGACGCAACTTGAACTATTGTATTTTCACCATAACAATAAAAATCTTCATGAAGACCGCCTTCACCAGTATTATAGAATATGTCAAGTTCTTTTGCTGCTCTTGCAAGTGATTCATGTGCGTTATAGCTGATAGAACCATAACTCATAGCCGAAAACATTACAGGCATTGAAAGTTCAAGTTGTGGTGTTATATCACATTTCAGTTTTCCGTTTTCATCACGACATATCTTTTCAGGCTTCTTTCCAAGAAAGACCTTTGTTTCCATAGGCTCTCTCAATGGGTCAATAGGAGGATTGGTTACTTGTGATGCATTTATTAGAATTTTATCCCAATATACTGGCAGCTGATTAGGATTGCCCATTGATGACAGCAATACACCGCCGCTATTTGCCTGCTTATATATTTCTTTAATAGTAGCATCTTTCCAGTTAGCATTTTCACGCAATGTACAGTTGCTCTTTACAATTTTAATTGCTCTTGTAGGACAAAGCGATACACAACGTTGACAGTTTACACATTTTGTTTCATCGCTAAGCATAATACCGTTTTCAGGATCATATGAATGAACTTCATTTGCACATTGACGCTCACAAACTCTGCACGCTATGCAACGATTATCATTTCTTACTACTTCAAATTCAGGATATAAAAATTCTACGCTCATTAGAATTTGCCCTCCTTTACTCTTACAATTACAGGTTCTCCGCCTGCTGGAGCATAAATATTTTCAGCATTCGGCTCCATAACACGTATAGCTGCTTCTTCACTTGCAATGAATACCTTATCATCTTTTTCGCCAACAACCATTGAACGAAGCTTAAGACGATCATTAAGTGCCATAAGACCGCCGTCAAATCCAAGTACAATAGAAAATGGACCTGTTACTAGCAAGCTTGAGAATACAGTACGAAGATATGTAAGTTTTTCTCTTTCATCTTTTGGCTTTGATTCAATAGTACTCCAAAATGGAGAAGCAATAACATTAGCAGCTTCTTCAAGTGAAAGACCTTGTTTACGCAAAAGATGATCCATAATATATGTAATAACTTCTGTATCAGTTTGAAGATTACATTTATAACCAAACATTTCTATAAATCTTCTATTAGCATCATAGGAAGAAATTTCACCATTATGTACTATAGAATAATCAAGCAATGTAAACGGATGAGCACCACCCCACCAACCGGGCGTATTTGTAGGATAACGTCCGTGTGCGGTCCATGAGTATCCCTCGTACTCATCTAATTTATAAAACACACCTACATCTTCAGGAAAGCCAACAGCTTTGAAAGTACCCATGTTTTTACCGCTTGAGAAGACATAGGCTCCTGCCATCTCGGTATTTATTTTCATAACGGTTCGTGCAACGAATTCTTTCTCATCAAGCTGTAATGAAGATAGTACCGATTTAAGAGGAGAAACAAAATATCTCCATATAATAGGTTCATCTGTAATAGCAGGTATTTT
>CANOIR010000086.1 GCA_947566125.1 uncultured Ruminococcus sp.
CCAGGTGTATTGTCTTTTTTTAATTCTTCTGTTAAATCGAATTTTTTTCCGTCTTGCAGAGATTTGAGTTGCAACAGATCTTTTTGTTATTTTCATTAAAATCAATTAAATTATTAAAATAAGTAATTATTATGCTATAATGGTCATTATTTTACTATAATTATCATGAAATATATGATATAATAATAAATGAGGTGATATATTATGTTGAAAAGTCGAGGCTTTTATAAAGGAATAAACCTTGGAGGCTGGTTTTCACAATGTGATTATAGTGAAGAAACATTGGATTTCTTTATAACAGAAAAGAATATTCAAAAAATTGCGTCTTGGGGTGCAGATCATGTACGAATTCCGTTTGACTATAATATTTTTGAAACAACTGACGGTACTTTTTTAGAAAGCGGTTTTCAACGATTAGAAAACGCAGTGCAGTTGTGCTTGAAATATAATTTGAATGTAGTTCTTGACCTTCATAAGACAATAGGCTTTTCATTTGATAACTATGGTGAAAGTGAAAGCGGATTTTTTGAGTCAGCTACTTACCAAGAACTTTTTTATAGTCTTTGGGAAAAATTAGCACAGCATTTTGGTCATTATCATAAAAACGTAGCTTTTGAATTACTGAATGAAGTAACAGAACAAAGTTATATATCCACTTGGAATAGAATTGCCAATAATTGTATTCCAAGAATTCGTAAATTTGCTCCAGAAACACTAATACTTGTAGGCAGCTATGAAAACAACAGTGCTAAAACAGTATGCGAGTTAGATCCGCCTTATGATAGCAATGTAATATATAATATGCATTGTTATGAGCCATTAAAATTTACCCATCAAGGAGCTTATTGGACAGATAAAATCAACAAAGAAGAACGTATTTCATTTGAAGAACTTGGCTGTATGCCGGAATATTTTGAAGATCTTTTCTCATCAGCAATTGAAAAAGCAAAAAAAGAGAACACATTTTTATATTGCGGAGAATACGGTGTGATCAATATTGTTGCACCTCAGGATTCTCTCAAATGGCTTGCGTGCATAAATTCTATTTTTGAGAAATATCAAATTGGACGATGCCTTTGGACATATAAAGGTTTGGATTTTGGCATAACAAATTCTAATTTAGACAGCGTTAGAGATGAAATGATAAAGTATATTTAAGTTACTTTTTATATTTAAATTTAAAAAGTGGAGTGAAATTTATGGAAGAAAATACAGAAAAATCAATTGCAGAATATCTTTTTTCACAGCGTGAGAAAGTTTTTGAACACGCTCCTTTTGACCGTGAAATCGCTTTTTATGAAAGCATTTGTTCTGGTAACATGGAACTTGTAAAGGTATTTATGCAGCCGATTTTTTGCGAAGGCTGGGGTATTCTTAGCAAAAATTTTCTCCGCAATTTAAAATATCATATGGTAGTTCTTGCAGCATTGATTGCACGATACTGCATTAAAGGTGGTATGACACCAGGGGAATCATATAGCTTAAGCGACTTTTATATTATGAAAATAGATGAATGTCAGACAGAAGAAGAACTAAAAGCTGTTCATCTTGAAATGATAGAAGGTTACACAACTAAAATGCGTCAGAATAAGCTGAAGCACGTTTATTCAAAACAGATCGTTCGTGCGGTTGATTATTTGATGTGTCATCTTCATGAACGTGTTCTTTTGGAAGATGTTGCAGCATATTTGAAAATCAGTTCTGCCTACCTTTCCAGACTGTTTAAGAAAGAAACTGGTGTTTCTTTTGGAGAATACGCAAATGCGTTGAAAATCGAAGAAGCATCTACTTTGCTTTTATATACAGAATCCAGTGATACAGAAATCAGCAATCTTCTTGGATTTAGTTCACAAAGTCATTTTATAAAAGTGTTTCGTAAGTATACTGGAACAACGCCGAAACAATATAAAAAGCAATATAATATTCCTAATTTTTCTGACCGCTGAGTAAAGCGGTCTTTTTTCTAAATTTCCTTGAAAACTTAAAAATAGAGGTTATTATACAGTTATAAATTTTATTAAATAATTTATGTGATCTGTATTACTCTTGTTGCAATTTTTTCGATAAAAGCAGTATCGTGTTCTACAAAAATCAAGGTTGGTTTATAGGTCAACAACACATCTTCTATCTGTATTCTTGTTATTACATCAATATAATTCAATGGTTCGTCCCAAATGTAAAGATGTGCTTGTTCACATAAACTCGCAGCAAGCAATACTTTCTTTTTTTGTCCTTCACTGTATTGTTGTATTTGTTTATTAAATTGTTCTCTATCGAATCCCATTTTTCTTAGAATTGTCATAAAAAGTGTTTCATCTATTTTACGCTCTTGTGCGTATGTATATAATGTACCAGACATTTCTGATGTGTTTTGAGAAACAAAAGAAATTTTCAGATTGCTTGCACATAATAGATCTCCCGTATATTGCATATTTTTATCATTTATCAATTTAAGAAGAGAGGATTTACCGCAGCCATTTTTTCCACAAATAGCAATTCGTTCTCCTTGCATTACATCCAAACTAAAATTTTTAAATACTTCATTTTCGCCATAAAAAATAGAGATGTTTGAAAGAAAAACTAATTTTTGTGCAAAGTGAGAAATTGGGTGCATAATTAAATTTTCACTCATTTCTATATCTTTCATCAATGCGGTTTTTTCTTCTATCATGGATTGTTGGCGAGATTCTAAATTTTTAGAGCGTTTCATCATTTTTGCTGATTTATGTCCGATATATCCCTTATCTACTTTTAGTCCTGCATTTTTTGTTCCGTATTTTGATTTTTCCACACGATCTGACCATTCACTTGTACGATTTGCAGATGTCGATAATCGCTTTATTTCTTTTTTTAGTTTTTCATTTTGCATTTTCTCATGATAATCACGTTTTTCTTTGTTGTAATACCAGGAAGAAAAATTTCCCTTTTGCACATCGATGGTTGTTTGATTTATAGAAAGAACATGATCAATACATTCATCCAATAAAACACGATCATGAGAAACAAGAATAAACCCTTTTTTTCGTTTTAGATATGCCATTACAGCATTACGAGCATTAATATCTAGGTGGTTAGTGGGTTCATCAATCAAGAGAAACGCATTTGCAGTTAAGAATAAAGCGGCAAGCAATGTTTTTGTTTGCTCTCCATTGGACAATGTACAAAAAGGACGGTATAAAACATCTGCTTTTACATCAAGCTGCTCCAATTCACAAATGATTTCCCAATCCATACTGTCAGGGCATATAGTTTGAAGAATTTCTATGGTGTTCCTGTTTTTATCTTCTACATGATATGGAAAGTATTCAAAATTCACACTGGAATGGATATGTCCCTCATATTCATATTTTCCAAGCAACAAGTTTAAAAAAGTTGTTTTTCCTCTTCCGTTTCTTCCGATAAATCCAAGTTTCCAGTTTGTATCAATTTGAAAATGTAAATTTTCAAAAACCATATCAAAACTGTTGTCATATCCAAATGATACATTTTCTACACAAATCATTGACATAAATTATCGCCTCCTTAGATTTTGCCTGCAAAAAAATGCACTTCCGCTAAAGCAGAAATGCATTAAAATAAAAAATTATAGTATTATAAAAATAATTACAATTTTTTATATATCGCAGGCAAATTTCATGCTTTTGTTTAAAAAATAATATTGTAATATAAGATTTAACATGAGATTCACCTCTTTCTAAAATTTAGTTTTTATGATAACAAATATATTCTGTATTGTCAAGTGATTTTTTAAAAATTGATAAAAACATCATATAATATGATGTTTTTGTATAAAATAATATGTTATTATTAAACAAAGGAATTATTGCATATTATATATGCATAATACAATATGCAATGTAAATATTTATATAAAAAGAAAGGGTTTTAGTATGCGTTATCATATATGGAAAAAAAGTCTTGCTGCGTTAATATCTTGTATGATGTTGTCAGTTGGCACAACAACTATACCAATTACAGGAAGTGCGGCTTCTAATATCATTACCAATTCTACTTTTAGCAGTGGCACATCTGGATGGAATACATACAAGGAAAGCATGGGTTCTTGTTCACTTGGTACAGAAGATGGACAACTTGCATTAAAAGTAAGCAATACAGGAAAAGTAAGTTATGGTGTA
>CANOIR010000087.1 GCA_947566125.1 uncultured Ruminococcus sp.
TATAATTTGTAGTTATCCTGTGTTGATAGTAATAAAAGACTCATACGAAAATCATCAAGTAAAACAGATAAGTTATTATAAATAAAAGCGTTTTTAAATTAAAGCTAAGTAAATTAGCAGAAAGGATAAATAAAATGAATAAGGACCTTCTAAAAGGAAAAAGAGTTACAGTATTAGTGGAAACCCAATATATTCCCAGTGAGATTAAATTTTACTGAGACTACTTTTCAAAATTGGGAGTCAAAGTCGATCTGATGACTTACCTATGGGGTGAGGAGAAGCGTATAATTGTAAGCGATATCACCGAACCAGATGGAAAAGTTGAGCTGCTTACAATTACAAAGGAAATTGCCGATGCAAATCCCAATAATTATGCGATCGTTCTTACCGCAGCAAATTATGTTGCGTGCAGGTTAAGGGGGATTCCTCCTATAGGAAGTCTTGCAGACGCAAGTCTAGTGCATTCTCCAACAGCAGTAAGATTTGTGGCTTCCGCTATGATGAATCCGCAGATTGTAAAGGGAGTCTTGTGCCATGTGCTATGGATCTTAACGCCTGTTCCCGAACCACTTGAATGCCGGAGCTGTTTATGTGCCAGATGAATCTCATGTAGTAGTTGACAGAGATCTGATTACGGCACGTTCAGTGGAGGATATTAAAGCATACTGTCAAAACTTGTGGAAACATATGAAAGCTTAACAACAAATCTGATAAAATAAAGGAGAGATATTATTATGAGTATTGCATTGCTTGAAAGAGAAAACACTGTCAGCTAATTGGTGAAAAATGCGCTGGAACCTGAAGTATGGATCAATCATTTGAAAAATGACCTGATGAAATTCTGGGACAAGCCTGCGGCGTATGAATTACAGGACGGATTGTTTCCAACATACCGTTCAAACAGTGGAGAGTGCATAGATCCCAATATTTGCCGGACGAACTCAAAGTGGCTCTTGCAGACGATAACACCTCAAGATTGGTGGCAACTGATTATAATTTTATTTGTGCGCATTCAAGACAGACTTACGCATATGGAATCGCTTTCCATATGATTGGAATTCCTAAATATCTGGAATTATGCCGTAAGGGAGCGCTTGCTCTTGTCGAGGCTATGGATGGAAATTATGGTGTGTTTGTGAAGAAAAGAATAATCACAAATGAATTGGACTGCGACAGATTGGTACGGACAAGTCAGGATTTAACGTATGGACTTACCGTACTTGGAATGTATTATTTTCTGACTCATGACGCTGGAGTCATGCATCGTATTATTTAGATAAAGGATTACATTTTTAAGGTGTATATGGACGATGGAAAGGGTTATCTCACATGGTTGCCCAAGTATGAAAGCGACGCACAGATTCAAATAGTAGCTCAGCTTGACCAGTTGTATGCGTATATGCTTATGATAACGCCAAGTCTTCCTGAGCCTTACCTCAGTGTATGTAAAAAATATGAAGAAAATCGCCGATATTCTTATAACGCAGTTTTACAGTGAGCATTACAAATTTTTCTGGGGAACTGAGGATAAAAGCGAAAATATGCCTTTGGGCAAGACGTTTTAACGAGGACGGTACGCTTGACAAGGATAAGGGATGGTGGATTTTAGTAGAGCTTAACCAGGCGTGTGAAATATTTTCAATTCACGATCCATATTATTATTCGTTCTTGAATAATACTCAGAGATACTGGCTCGATAAAATGGTTGATTACGAATATGGAGAAATCTGGCATATGGTTAGTGCTGAAGATGATAAGCCTGTGTTTAATTGTCCAAAGGTACATAATTGGAAAACCTCACTTCATAGTTTTGAACATGCATTATTCAGTTATATGATTGCTGCAAGAATAAAAGGTGAAAATATTGAGCTTTATTATGCTCTGCTAGAGTGGGAGCGTGTGTCTCATCATGCTGTATCGCCTTATATGTTCTTTGGAAATATTATAAAAATAAGCAAGAAGGGTACGGTTGGCTTTATGCCGGACGGAAACAGCATTTACAGTATTATTTATAACGGATTACATTAAATTGAAAAAGCTTTTGACTGAAATGAGAGTTTTAGAAAATTTAAATATCCAAATAAGATAAAGACGTCAGAAAACATAAAAAATCATGCAAATGAAACACCACAGGATATACTTGATGGAACGTACCAGGAAATAACGGAATCATTGGCAGAAGAATTATTAGGTGAGATCATGAAAAATACACCTGACTTTTTTGAGAGATTAGTTGTAAATCTTCTACAAAGGATAGGTTATGGTGGAACTGTTGAAGATGCTGCGAAAGTAATTGGAAAAACAGGCGATGAAGGTATTGATGGTATCATTAAGGAAGATAAACTTGGCTTCAATATGATATATATACAAGCAAAGAGATGGGATATTGACAGAACTATTGGTCGACCTGAAATACAGAGATTTGTTGGAGCTCTTGCAGGACAGGGTGCATCAAAAGGATTATTTATTACAACAGCAAAATTTTCACAGCAGGCATATGAATATGTAAAAAAGCAGCATACTACAAAAGTTGTGCTTGTAGATGGAATGACATTGGCAAAATTTATGATCGACTATGATTTAGGTGTATCAACGGTTTCAGTTTATTCGATTAAGAAATTAGATTCTGATTTTTTTGAAAATATATAAATCTAGAGAGTATCTTCCGTTTCAACAGTAAAAATTATAATTATTTGTATAATGGAACAATCAGATGGTAGCAAGCTGGACTTTACTTGTTTATCTTTTTATTTCATATTTCATTGCTTTTTTTCTGACAATATGTTATACTAAAAGAAAATGCGTGCGAGGTGAATTATATGGAACGCTATTTTAATATAACTGGCTGCTGTAATCCGCAGGAACACTACATGGTTAATCTGGACAGCAGACTGGCTCAGATTAAGAAAATGATTGATAGAGGACAGTATTTTTGTATTAATCGTGGCAGACAGTATGGGAAGACAACGATTTTAGGTGCACTGGAAAAATATCTGGAAAATGATTATATTGTTGTCAGTATGGATTTTCAGGGATTAAGTACTTCAGAATTTGCATCGGAAGAGATATTTGTAAAAGCATTTGCTCGTGAACTGTGGCTGAATCAAGAAGCCCGCAATCTTATGAGTAATAATATTCAAGCTGAGATTAAAAAAATGAAAAGTTCTGCAAGCTTTATGATGGCAGACTTATTTATATGTATCAGTGAATGGTGTATGGAATCGGAGCGTCCTGTAATACTGCTTATCGATGAAGTTGACCAGGCATCCAATAACCAAATTTTTTTGGATTTTTTGGCACAGCTTCGTTTGTATTATCTTCAGAAAAGTAAACGGCCAACATTTCAATCCGTCATTCTTGCCGGAGTACACGACATCAGAAATCTTAGACAGAAAATCCGTCCTGATGCAGAGCATAGACATAATAGTCCGTGGAATATTGCTTCTTCTTTTAATGTGGATATGAGCTTTTCGCCGAAAGACATTGAAGGCATGCTAAAACAATATGAGAACGATCATAAAACTGGAATGAATATCAAGAAGATATCACAGCTGATTTATGATTATACTACGGGGTATCCGGTGTTGGTATCGAGCCTCTGTAAATTGATAGATGAACAAAATACAAGATGGACTGCTGCTGATTTGGTAGCTGCAACTAAGCAATTGACCACTGATAGAAATCCTTTATTCGAGTCATTGATTAATAAACTTGAAGACGATAAAATATTGCGAAAGTTATTATATTCAATGTTATTCCAAGGTCAGAAGTTTTTGTTTAATGCGTATGATTCGGCAATACACAGTGCCATGATGTATGGATTTGTGAGAAATGATAATGGAACGCTAGTGATTGCAAATCGAATCTTTGAAATCGTGATTTATGATTGGTGTATCTCTCTTGAAACGACAAATAGTTTGATTTTTGCTGAGGGAGTCAACGATAAAAATCAATTCATATCTGGCAATCAACTGAATATAGAACTTATCCTCGAAAAATTTATACAGCACTTCAATGACATCTATGGTTCTCATCCTGACAAATTCAAAGAAGATGATGGCAGAAAATTGTTTC
>CANOIR010000088.1 GCA_947566125.1 uncultured Ruminococcus sp.
AAAAATAAACGCATTACTAAACACTCCTTTAAGTGATATTATGAATCAGTCATGCTTTTAAAGGCATGACTGATTCACAAATATGAGGTTTTATAAATAGGAATTAGCTAAAATTATGAGAAGCTCCACCAATCAATATCAGCCTGATCGCTGAATACGAATGTGAGATCCTTTGTACCGCTTACACTGTCAACAGGAACTTTAATTTCTGACATATTACCGCCAGCAGGAATTTCAACATATCCTATAGCTGTACCTGTTGCACCACCTGTGCAAATCTTAATAACTGCACCGTTTTTAGAAGAAGCTTTTACTGTTACAAAAGATGCACCATTACCAAACTCTACTCCTTTAACCTTAATCCACTCACCCTTTGAGGCACTTACTGTTGTATCAGACAGACCGTTTACAGTAATACCTTTTGACTGATTGTACATTGTTTCAGCCTGAACTTTATTATATGGATTAAGAGTTTCAATCTGATTAACACCAGTCATTGTACCAGTTACAGAAATTTTGCCATCATTTGATACAGTAGCTGAATCAAGGTGTGTTGAACGGTAGTTAAGACCTTTTCCATCATTAACACCCATTCTTCGTTCAATCACACGGCTATGATATAAGAGATAATAATTACCCTTAAACTCAACAAGTGAGTGATGATTATTTCCACCGCCATCAAGCTGATAGGAAGCTGGGTTTTTGAACATAACGCCCTGATATGTAAATGGTCCAAGTGGATTATCTGCTGTCATATAAGCAATTTCAGCATTGTTAAATCCATAAGGATTTCCGCCTGTACTCCAGTTTGTGCAATAAGAATAAACGTACTTTTTGCCAACCTTAAGAATGCTTGAATCTTCAAAAAGATATGGGGGGTTAATATTTCTTGGTGTTCCTACAATTGAAATCATATCATCGCCAAGCTGCACACAACGTGCTGTATCAGGATTAGCCTGCTTACCATCTGGAACTCCTCCTCCATAATAGAGATAAGCTTTGCCGTCATCGTCGACAAATACAGCCGGATCAAAAAGCCATGTAACATTACTATTTTCAGTCTGTCTATTTATAAGAGCGTGACCCAAAGGATCAGACCACGGACCGGTTGGGCTATCGGCTGTTACAACACCAATACCGCCCGCACTATCTGCAAAATAAAGGAAGAATTTATCCTTGCCGTTAATATTTTTCCAACAAGCATCTGGAGCCCATGAATATCCAGCCCATTTAGCAGGTCCAGTTGAGTTTCTGCCTGCAACCGGCATTGCACCATGATCAGTCCAATTTACAAGATCAGCTGATGAATGACAGTTAATAGTTTGAACATTATATGAGTTTTCCTGTAATTGTCCGTCTTTATATTCAAATGCATCATTTGTTGTATAAACATACATTCTGTCTTTATACACCATAAAACCAGGGTCAGCACCAAAACGTTGTGTATAAAGAACATTGTTTTCTCCGTCTTTCTTATAGCTTTCTGAAACATTTACAGAAGCAAAAAGCTTTTCCATTTCTGCTTTGTTGATTACCTTTTCAGATACAGGGAATTTTGTGATAACATGAGCGATATATTGTTGCAGGAGCTTAATATCAGTTGTATCAAACACGCCGCTCTGGTCGACATCCGCTGCTATTTTCCATGCAGTTTTTTCAAAACCATTCTTATATCCGTTTTTTGCTTCACAAAGGTCAAATATATTGATCTTTCCATCACAATTTACATCTCCGAGTGAAATTTTTACAGAAGGCTCAGCTCCTATAATAGACGTTCCTGCTATAGCACCGATTACTTCATCAATATAGAAGTTGTTTGTTGTTTCAGCTGTTTCAATATATAAACGCATATTAGAGGCATCTTCAGGAATCTTATAATTTTTATTTGCAAGCTGTACCCATTCGCCCTTTACGGCTGTACCTTCAGCAATTGTAGAATATTGTGTCTTGCCTGCTGCATCAGTATATTCAAGCTTCATATAAAATGTATCTGTAGCAGCACCATCAAAATACATAACATTTGAGCTGAAACTGTATTCCTGACCCGGAACAAATGCTCTTGGATTTAATGTTCGAGATGCTCCGTTCCATGAATCTGTTCTTTCTTGAACAAGCAGAGATTCATTTCCAACAAAAGCTGTTCGTCCACTTGTCAATAGGCTTGATGCTCCTCTTGGTTCCCATGTACATGTATCACCTTCAAATCCATCTTGGAAGTACCATCCAAATTCATTAGGCTTTATAGGTTCATCATTATCACCCTGATAACCATCTACCCACTCAGACTGCGGAACCATTCCCATAAGAGTTGTATATGCAGGCTTAGGCTGATTGTTCTTATCATAAAGAAGTGCATCACTTCCGGCACTCAGCCATGAATTAGCATCATTTGGACCCCAAATGCAAACAGCTTTTACTCTACCATCAGATTGTGGATTTTTGTTCCAATCCATAGCAGCTTGGAATATAGCCTTATATTTATTAGCCTGATCCTGAAGAGAATACTTTCCGCTTTCAAGGCTTATATCAAGCTCTGTTACCTGAACGTCACATCCAATAGACAGATACTTTTTCATTGCTTCAATATATGAATCTGTACCAGCAAAACCTGTGGCATTTGCCGGAATGTGAGACTGCATACCTACGCCATCCAGAAGTCCCTTCTGGTATAGCGATTTACACATATTGTAAATGCAATCTCTCTTATGATCCCAATATTCGTTGTAATCATTGTAATAAAGGTCACAACCCTCAGGAGCATACTTTCTTGCATATGAAAATGCTTTTTCAACAAAGCTGTTATTTCCATAAACGGATACCCAAGCTGATGTGCCGTCTGTTACATTATTATCACCAGCAACTCTTGAACCGTCCTGTCCATTATTTGTTCTGTTTGCATCATCGGATACGCACTCATTACATACATCATATGCATAAAGATCAAGAGTTGGATACTGCTGTTTAATAGCAGCAAATGTATTCTTAATATAACTTTCCAGACGCTGATCCATTATTGAAGATGATACCCAATTGCCATTATTTTGGAAATTATCTTTAAAAAACCAAGAAGGTGTCTGACTGTGCCATACAAAAGCGTGACCTCTTAGACCAATTTTATTCTTTACGCAAAAATCCATGATAGATGCACATCTGTTGAGTGAAACGTTTATATTATTATTTGTGCTTCCAGACTGAACAAGTATTGCATCTGCCTTTGTTTCATTTTCGCATTCAAGGCTGCTACAGTCTTTTAAAATATTAGCAGTAATAGCAGAATTATTGATAGTACCACCGTTTAAGATATTACCAACTCTGAAATATTTGCCAAATACATTTTTCAGACCTGCATTTGCAGTATCAATAGCATAAGCAACATTCTCCTGTCGTGTATCCTCTGTAGTAACCAGAACATCGTCAAAAGAGAAATCTCTTGTACTATCAGTTCTAATGGTAAGTTTGAATTCATAACTGTTTTCAGGAGCTGTATAATCAGCAGATATTTTTGTCCATTCTCCTGCATTTACTTCCTTATTTGAAAGTTCAACCTCAGTTTCTTCCCCTGTTTCTTCATCAATACAGAGCAATGAAAGACTGAACTTTTCGGTAGTGTCACTATAGACCTGTACACTATAATTATAATCTACGCCGCCACTAAGATAAAAGCCTTTTGATGAACTTGCTCCATCCAATGATGATGTTCTGCCTGACACCAGCATTCCCCTTGTTCCATTATAACCAGCACCGTATTCTGCAACTAAATTTACATTTTCAGAATTGCCATACCAACCTTCATATGTAACTTCAAAATCATTGCTTACAAGTTCAGCGGCATATGCCTTCCCGTCAATATAGGGCATATATGCTGAAAGCCCTGCACAGCATACGGCTGCCGTAAGACATGATGCCAATTTTTTAAATTTCATATGAATTCCTCCTTATAATTTTTTAAACGCTAATATTTCGCATAACGAAATTATTCATTAACTTAATTATATTACATAAAAAAACAAGACCTAAATCAAAAAAAAATTAAAAATTT
>CANOIR010000089.1 GCA_947566125.1 uncultured Ruminococcus sp.
TATCACCGGAAAGCTCATTGACCTCCCATGTTGGTCCGGCAAAATAAATTATGCCGTTTGTCCATTTACCTTCCATATCCTGCATAGTTATGTACGTCCAATTACCGCCAACCATCAAAAAATCTGCATCGTCAGTCATTTCAATGGTATCATAGCAATTTGCCTGACCAAAATCAAAACAATCTCCAATGATAACTGTACCGCCATTCAAATCCATCAGCTGCCCAGCATTGCTACCCCATCCATCTGTAGAAGCTGTACGGAAAACCAGATTATTTTTGATTACCAATGCACCACCGTTAATATCCAACGTTGCACCTTTTCCGCCAGACCAGAACTGTGGCATATCTGTGGTAAAGGACATACAATCATTTACTTTTAATCCACAGCCATTCAGATCCAAGTTGGTATCATGCAGATTAAAACTGTATGGAAATTCACCATTTGCAATCGCTTTCAAATTTCTCTTGAAAGCATGATCCCAGTCTAAGTCACCAGAATTCGCATAAGCTGAAGAAAACCATGATACATCAAAATTTTCAATTGTACCATTATTATCTTTATCCATATACTCGTAATAGTTATCAGATCGGTCTCTTAATCCTATCTGCTCATTTATCTTGTTGATGCCTTCATTATAATCATCCTTATCTACTATTCCATCATTTGTGTAATAATGATTATAAATAAATGCATAAGTCTGATATTCCCTCGCCGAATCAACAACATTTGCAAAATCAGTCAATTCTGAATCTGTTGCACTTTCATCTTCATGTTTTAACTGTAGGTCATAATAGTTAATAACACCATTATTATCAAGATCATATCGATATATGTCAAACTGATTCATATCATAGAACTCATTTTCTTCAAGTTCTTCATACAGTCTATAAAAATAATTCCAGTCAGCGTCACTTACTATACCATCACCGTCATGATCCATACTCGGATTGAAGTCTGTATCGCCACGATATGCGCCCAGACAACTCTGCACATATGAAGCATCATTGCCATTTATGACATCATCACTCCACTGATTGTCATTATCCTCGTTATAATTTGTATCACCAGGTACAAGAGTTACCGTATCCCAGGAATCACCAGAACCTATCTGATAAGAACCTGTACCAAAATCCTTCAAATAAAACGGAAGATAACCGTCGCATTCAAATTTAACATGATGGACATCCTTTCCATTTACAGAAACAGAATAGTTTCCTCCATCAGATATTTTCTGATAAGTAAGTTCATTCCAGTCACCATCAAAAATACGAACATATATTGGTGTATTATCAGACGCTACATGATCACTGACAACGCCTTTCTTTACACAACCAGATACTGTCAATGAATTGACAGCACCAACATCAACACCTTCCAGATCTAAAGACATAAGATTTATTCCAGATGAAATACTGTTTTCTGATGCAGCATTCTCATCATCTGTATCATTCATAATCATTACGCCCTCATCCGGTGAGCCGAAATACTCAACCTCACCCAATCCTTCAATTGCAGCATCAAACTCTTTTGCAAGCTGACCAGCATTCTTCATACCTTGAATTGCTTCTGCTGCAGAGACAATAGTATTGGCATGCAGAATACCTTGTGCACTGCCATCACCGAATACCATAACTTGCCCCACAAACATAACGGACATCACACCAGCTAATGTTCGGGTTAATTTCTTATTCATTCATATCCTCCTGTTACAATATAAATAGTCGGTAAAACCATGACGTGCCAGCCATGGTTTACACGCACTCATTTCTGAGCTACAATGAAAGCAGTGATTGGAATGACGTTGCCCTCCTTGGGACAAAGCGCCCGTAATTTAGACTGTCATCCATGCTTTCATTGCAGTGTTCGTTTTTTCAGGTTGAGCCGCCGAATTGGTGTGTTAGTGTCACACAACAGATTGAATAAGTAATGAGAAAAAGCGTGGCTTCCGATTACAAATTCAAACAGGAGTGATGAAAATGAACGCAGTAGGTATCGATGTTTCCAAAGGTAAAAGCACTGTTGCAGTACTCAGACCGTTCGGAGAAGTGGTGGCTTCACCTTTTGATGTAATGCTAACGACAGTGACCTTAAACAGCTTGTAGAGCTGATTAAAGGACTGTCGGGTGAATCAAGGGTTGTTATGGAGTACACCGGTACATATTTTGAACCAATAGCACAGTTTCTCCATAACAACGGTATATTTGTTTCCGTAGTCAATGCTCTCTTAGTTCATAACTATGGCGGAAACTCTTTAAGAAAGGTCAAGACGGACAAGAAAGACGCTTTGAAGCTTGCCTCCTATGATCTTGACCGCTGGACTGAACTTGAAGAATATGTTCCTGCCGATGAACAGCGTAAAACATTAAAGATGCTCAACAGGCAGTACAATCAATCCAATAAAATTCAGACCATGATGAAAAACAATCTTATCTCGCTGACCGATTCCGTATTTCCGGGTATTAATAAACTCTTTACATCACCGGAAAGGCAGTCTGACGGTCATGAGAAGTGGGTAGATTTTTTAAGTGCTTTTCCTCATAAAGACTGTATTGCCGAACTTTATTTATCTGTTTTCAAGACAAAATACAAAAGCTGGTGTAAGAAAAACAAATACAACTATTCTGATTCAAAAGCAGAAGAAATACATGCTTTCGCAAAGTCAATTATCGCTGTTCTCCAGCTGAATGACAGCGTGAAATTACTTGTTACTCACTCTGTTATGCAGCTTAACGCCATTCTGGAAACTGCATCTTCTATTCGAAAAGAAATGGACAAAATTGCTTCTTCACTTCCGGAATACGAAACTGTAATGGCAATGTACGGTGTTGGCAAGGTGTATGGTTCTCAGCTCATAGCTGAGATCGGGGATACTCGACGATTCAGAAACAGGCGTGCAATTACAGCTTTCGCTGGTCTGGATGCTCCGCCATATCAATCGGGACAGCTTGACATCACTTCAAGGCACATTTCCAAACGTGGCTCATCTGCTCTCAGAAAAGTTCTTTTTCAGATAACCGAAGTTTTTATTTTGAATAAGCCTGAAAACGAACCTATATATCAATTCATTGACAAGAAACGTTCCGAGGGAAAGCATTATTATTCTTAAAGGATCGCTGCTGCAAACAAATTTCTGAGAATATATTACGCCAAAGTAAATCAGGTTATGGAATCGCAATAACTTCAGACTTTACATTCTCATCAGGCTGCTTCAAAATTTTTATATGAAGCGGTCTTTTTGTTATACCCTTTTTTTATTTATGAATCATTTGTAAATTCGTTCTCTTGAGGCTTGACTTTTATTTGCAGGTCTAAATTAAAAAAGCGTCAGCTGTTGTGCCGACGCTTTTCTCTCATGTATATTGTAGTTGGAAATCAGCAGCTCTGCATACTGACAGCCACTGTCATATCGCTGTGCCAGGTTATTCATACGACTGATTTCTTCCAGTAAAATACCTTCCTGATTCCATATTTCACGAATTTCTGGACAATCGTTATACGATACTAGAAATTTTCCTTTGCAACTAAGCAGTGCATCACGTAGTCGAATGTGATCATTTGCAGTAAATCCAACGTCTTTGTAGTAACTTTCCGTTGCAAAATACGGCGAATCACAATAAAAAAAGCTGCTTTCCCTATCATAATGGGCAAGCAGCTTTTCAAAGTCCTTGTTCTCAATGATCACTTTTTGTAGTCGTCTGCTGGCAAGGTCAATCTGTAGAAAATCATTCCAGAATGAATGCGGCTGGGCAGCGAAACTGTCCAATCCGCTGGCATAGCTCAATCGAATCAGTTGATAAAACTTCGCTGCTCGTTCCACATCAGGAAACATCGAAAGTGACTGATTTCGGTGCATTTCTGCGAGAATATTGAAATCCTCTCTGGCATTCAGGCAATAGCGAAGCTTATCTTTAAGTGCTTCCGGCTGTTCTCGAATACAACGATACAAGTTTGTCAGATTACTGTTTCGGTCGTTACAAACTTCAAAGTCTAG
>CANOIR010000090.1 GCA_947566125.1 uncultured Ruminococcus sp.
TTTACCCAATATTCGCCTGCTTCCCATCTGTAGCCATCTGGATTTGGCTTATCGTCTACCATGATATTGATAGTACCGGAAACATATGTTGTGTCAAGTCTTTGTTCGTTAGCCAGAACCGCTTCACATCTTGGTGAACCAAGTGCTGGGTCAACTGCTGGATCAAAGTCAAGTGGGAATGAATAATATGAGCCATGCTCTGCATCACTCTTAAGTGTAAGACCTGCCTTTTCTGCTGCTGCCTTTACTGCTGCTTCATCTGCTACATCATAAAGCATTGTAGCGATTGAGCTGCCGTCTTCTGCTGCATCTACGCCGAATATTGCGGATCCTGCAACTAACATTTCACTTGCTGTAAATACCATATCTGCAAAGTCTGGATATGCTTCACCAAATTCCATGCCCATGTTGCCTGCTGCTGTTGGCTTGATTGCTCCGTTTGTAAGAGCTGATGACTTCATTGTCAGCTTGAGAGCTGTCAAATCACCTGGGTCATTGTATACTCTTGGGATAATACCAAAGTCTGTATCGCCAGGTTTTACCCAATATTCGCCTGCTACCCAAGCATACTCATCAGATGGAATAGAGATTTTTGTTGTTGTAGTTGTAGCACTTGAACTTGATGTTGTTGTTTTAATAGTAGTGCTTGATTCTGTTGTTGCTGTAGTTCCAGTAGGCTTTGTTTCAACTCCGCCTTTACCATCAGTAATAACCTTTATAGAATCAACCTTAAATGTATCACAGTCGATCCACCAGATACCAAGCTTAACTTCGCCGCCTTCTTCTGTCTGGATTATAGCAGCTGTTTCAGCGTCAACGTCCCATGCAATTGTACCCTTCTTACCTGTGAAGGTTTCTTCAGCATCACCAGTCATTGTCCAGTAGTCAGGTGCAACAGAAGTAGAACTACCAAATGCACCCTGCCATGTACCGATCTTAGAACCAATAGATGAAATATTGAATTCTACACGCTTAATTGTTTCGTCTGCTCCGATACCGAATTCTGACCATTTCCAGCCGATCATCTTATCTTCGCCAAAATCAGAATAAGTGTACTTCTCACCTATCTCTACTGTGTATTCCTTGCCGTCAACAATTCCGCCGCCTGTAGTTACAGTAGTTGTAGTAGGCTTTGCACTTGTTGTAGTTACAGTAGTACCAGTAGGTTTTGTACCAGTACTGATAGTAGGTTCACCGAGAGAAACCATCAGAGTAGCAGAACTGCTTGTACCGCTTGATAAAAGCTTTGCAGAAGCAATAGTGGAAACGTCCCCACCCCATGCCTTCTTAATTTCATCAAAATTGAAATATGCAATTCCTTTAGATTCGTCTACATCATAAGGTGATACCTCTGTCCAACCACCCCATGCTGCATCCATAAATGCAAGCTTAGGAGATGAACCGGAGAACTTAACAGCGATCTCGCCATTTGAAACCTTAGAAAGATCAAGTGGTGTAATTGCTGTACTGCCTTCAGATGAAACATCACCTTCCCAGAGAACTGTACCAGTGCTGAGGTCTGCATGATTATAAACAGGCTTATGAGCCTCAGAACCCCATGCAGAAGAATTCTTTTCAACAGCAGATACCATAGCGTCAACTACCTTGCTGCCATTTTCGTACCATTCATATGTAGATCTATTAAGATATGCGTGTATCTCACTCTTATCGCTGTTGCCTACAGCATTGTTATCCCAAAGTACACATGGAATACCAAGCTTTGATGTCCATGTGAGATAGTAGTTAGCCCACTCTTCTCTTGCAGCAGTTCTTGCAGCACTGCCGTCAAATTCAGAAGTACCCATCTCACCAATTACAACAGGGATATTCTTATCTGTAAATGTTGCCTGAATATTCTTGAACATAGTGTCAAGATATGCTTCGTGTGATTCAGTAAACTCATCGTGAGTACCCTTTGCGTCCATTGCAAAATCATAAGGAGAATAGGCATGAATAGATGCTGCGATATAATCATCACCAGCAGGGAAATCAAGTCTTACCAGATTATGCAATTCCTGTGAAGCTGCATATGTTGGTATCATGAGCAGACGACTATCCTTATAAGGAGAATCTACAGAACGAATAGTGTTTACAAAGTCAGCATCAAGCTTATTTATAACGTCATAGCATTCGTCCGGAACTCCCCATGCCCATTCATAATCAGTACCAACAGCACGAGGCTCGTTCATACCCTCAAAGATCAGATGCTGGTCATAATCCTTGAAATATTCAGCGATCTGCTTCCACATAGCTTTCAGCTGAGGGGACATTTCATCATAAGCTGTACCAAAATCTGCACGGTTTATCCATTCTTCATGATGAAGGTTGAGAATAACATACATATCCTGTTTGTATGCATAATCTACAACTTCCTTTACACGAGCAAACCAAGCAGGATCAATAGTGTATGAACCATCTTTTGATACATGTGGATACCATGTTGTTGGTATACGAACTGTGTTGAAGCCCTTTGCCTTTACAGCATCAATAAGCTCCTGAGTTACTACAGGGTTACCCCATGCAGTTTCATGCTTTGAAATATCGGATGTAGAAGGTGTACTATCCAAAGAGTTACCGACATTCCAGCCAATTTTCATCTCTTTAACGATTTGATCTGCTGAAAGCCCAGCAGCAGATGCAGAACCGAAACAAAGAGAAGAGGTGCCAAAAGCTGATACAGCAATCACGCATGACATTCCGAACGCTGTAGCTTTTTTGGCAAATGTGTGTTTAATTTGCATTAAAAATCCTCCAATTCTTTTTTTGTAAGTATAACATACGGGACGTCGCATATTACCACTTTAATTATAACGTACTTGCTGTAAAAAGTCAATAAAATA
>CANOIR010000091.1 GCA_947566125.1 uncultured Ruminococcus sp.
ATTCAAAATTGTATTTTGCGTGTCAGTTTTTTGCGTTTTGCGTGGCAAGGCACAAAAGCATTTTCCGCACCATTCGGATATGAATTAAAAGATGGAAAACTATGTGTGCAGAGGGAACAAGCTGAAATTGTCAAAACTGTATATGTACTGTTTTTGAATGGCTGGGGTTATGAAAAGATTGCAGCGTACTGCCAAAATGCCTATAGTCAGTATAAGGAAGCATTCAGTTTTTTCGGTATACGATATATGCTCAGTAATGAAAAATATATTGGTGATTCGCTCTATCAAAAGACCTATACAATTGGATTGCCATATAAAAAAGTGCAGAACAAAGGTGAAAAGGATCAATACTACTTATCCAACACACATGAAGCTATTATAGAACCAGAACTATTTCAAACTATGCAGAATTTAATTGCAAAGCGGCAGTTTCATCAGGACAAGCAGATATATCCATTAAGCCAAAAGATATACTGTGGTGTTTGCAAATCAATTTACCGTCGAAAATTTACCCGTGGAAAAATTTATTGGGTTTGCTATCAACATGATAAAAATGCAGAATTATGCATTAGTAGACGAATTCCAGAACAGAAAATTTATAACGCATTTCTGCGATTATTCCACAAATTGAAACAAAATTACAGTTATCTCTTCCCGCCTCTATTTTCGCAGCTGCAAATCCTAAAAGATAGACAATACGCAGGAAATGAACAATATTTGCAAATTAGTCAGGAAATCGCTCAATATAGAAAGGGTTACTGGTTTGAAGTGTTTACAAATGAAAAAATGCTGTTTCCACTGGATGTGTTTGGTGGTGCGGTTGGGTTTGAGATTCTGTATGACACTGAAGAAGAACGAAGCCAATATGTCAAGGATGTCATTGATGCGGAGGAGAAGCAATATCAGAAACTTGCTGATGAAATCATTGCAAGTGGATAAAAAACTTGCATTTGTGATGAAAAGATGGTATACTGTTTGTATACACAATAAGATTAGAATGGAGGTGCTTTTATGGGAATTTACTTGAATCCTGATTATATAGAATTCTACAATGCAGTAAAATACTCCAAAATATATGTGGATAAAACAGAACTTATTGCCTATACAAACTCTGTTTTATATGGTGAACAGCGAAATATCTGTGTAAGTCGTCCAAGACGATTTGGGAAGTCTATGGCAGCTAATATGCTTGTGGCATACTATAGTCGTGGATGTGATTCAAGAGAACTTTTCAAGAATCTGAAAATTGAACGGCATCCAAGTTTTTCAGAACATTTGAATAAATATAATGTGATTCATCTGAATATTCCTAATTTTTTAGAAGATGCAGAAAACGCTGATGATATGATTCAGTTTATTAAAGAAGATATTATGGATGAACTGCTTCATGTTTTTCCAGATGTTCAAATGCCAAAGAGACTTACATTAACCAAGGCATTTGCCACCATATTTAATGCGACAAAAGTACCTTTTGTTTTTATTATTGATGAGTGGGATTGTATCTTTCGTGAATATAAGGATGATAAAAGTGCGCAAGAGGCATATCTGATTTTCTTGCGAGGTTTATTAAAGAATCAATCTTATGCAGCGCTTGTATATATGACTGGAATCTTGCCGATCAAAAAATATGGAAAACACTCTGCTTTGAATATGTTTGACGAATATTCTATGACGAATCAGTCTTACTTAGCAGAGTTTACAGGATTTACAGAACAAGAAGTAAAAGAGCTGTGTGAAAAGTATGATATGTCCTTTGAAGAAACAAAGCGGTGGTATGATGGATATGACTTAAAAGGTGTGTCGATTTATAATCCACGTTCAGTTGTCATGTCCATGATGAGTCATGATTATGATAGTTATTGGACAAAAACAGAGACATATGAATCTCTCAAGAAGTATATTCAAATGGATCGATTTGGTTTGCAGGAACTTGTTACAAAATTGATTGCAGGAGAACATCTTCCAGTGAATCCAGATAAATTTCAGAATGATATGACTACGTTCAATAGTGCTGATGATGTATTAACATTGCTCATTCATTTGGGTTATCTTACGTATGATTTTTATACACAAACAGTATGGATTCCAAACAGTGAAGTACAGAGAGAATTTATTAATTCCATTGAGGATGGTGGATGGGAACCAGTTATGGAAGCGATTCATCAGTCAGATAAATTATTACAAGCAACACTGCAAATGCAGGAAGAAAAGGTAGCTGAAATCATAGAAGAAGTTCATCGCCAGAATACTTCTATTATACAGTACAACAATGAAAATTCATTATCGTGTGTGCTATCCCTTGCATATTATTCTGCAAAGAAAGACTATGTGATGTATCGGGAATTGGCAGGTGGTGATGGATTTGCAGATTTGGTTTTTTTGCCAAGAAAAAATTGTCAGTCATCAGCATTTATTGTAGAGTTGAAGTGGAACAAATCTGCAGAAACAGCAATTGATCAAATAAAGAAGAAAAAATATACAGAATGCTTGAAAGATTACACCGGAGAGATCTTACTTGTTGGAATCAATTATGACAGAGATTCTAAAGAGGATAATAAGAAACATTTTTGCAAAATCGAAAAAATTAGCAAATCATAAAAAATCATAATCAAGCGGACGAATTCTGATTAAAAATCTTACTGATTCGATTTCATCTATTTTGTACGAGCTTGACATCATGGTCATACAAAATAGGTTACACGAAGAAAAAGTCCGAAATATCGGGCTTTTTTTCGTTTTTATGGGTAAAAAA
>CANOIR010000092.1 GCA_947566125.1 uncultured Ruminococcus sp.
GAGCGCCACCTTGCCAAGGTGGAGGTAGCGAGTTCGAGCCTCGTAATCCGCTCCAGCGGCGCTATAGCCAAGTGGTAAGGCGTGGGTCTGCAACACCTTGATCCCCAGTTCAAATCTGGGTGGCGCCTCCAAAAAGCAGCCTTTGAAAAAAGGTTGCTTTTTCTTTTTTATAAACAATCTAATCTTTTGATAAATAAAAAAATTCCGCTTTTTAAAAGCGGAATTTTTATTGTTTTTTAATCAAATATACCTTCATAAACAGTTTCAAGCAGCTTTGTATTATTTTGAGTGAAATCTGTAATGAGAACGTCTTCACCGTCCCTGTAATCAGAGTAGAATGAATCATCTGTTGGTATTTGCTGTTGTTCTATATCGTAGCTCATGATCATGAAAGGTGCTTTAATTGCATAGCCATAAAGACTTAGACCTTGTATATTTGTAGTTACTTCTGGAAGTGCATTAAAAAATATATTGCAAATAGCGATTGGATTTTTGCAGGCTTTCTTCATTGCACTGGATAAGATCTCTCGCTGACGGCTTGTTCTTTCAAAGTCAGCATTTCCTACATAACGAATACGGCTGTACGAGAGTGCTTGTTTGCCGTTTAGTTTATATGTTCCACCGCTTTCCAGCAGATCATCATTTCTGCCATCACCCATAAGTTCATTGACTTCACTTATCAGTATTTCATTAAGAGCGTTTGCTTCATCATTGGATAAAGTTACTTCCACGCCGCCAACAGCGTCAATAACGGCTGCACAAGCTTCAAATGAAATGATAACATAATCATCTATTTTAATGCTGTAATTGGACTCTATTGTGTCCATAAGCAGCTCAGCTCCACCGTATGAATATGCAGCGTTGAGTTTAGCATTTCCATATGTGTCGTTTATATAGACATACACATCACGTAGAAAAGATGTCATATAGATAGTATTGTTTTTTGAATTTATAGAAAGCAGTATAATAGAATCAGAACGTCCTGTATCTGTTTCAATGTCACGTGAGTCTGTTCCTATTACAAGTATATTGTCAACAGAAGATGAATTAAGAGCATCTTCTGTGCGTTCACGACTTGCGGTGGCAACTATATTTGTTCTGAAAATGCCTATTAGTGCGATTGCAGAGTAAATTACAAATACTGCAATTATAAAAACAAGAATTGATTTAATCACACGCTGCCATAAAGGTCTGGAACGCTTTCTTGAATAACTCTGTCTGCCTTTTTGATTGTAATAATTATTTCTGGGCGGAGCAGAACGTTGTTGAGGAGAACGTTGCGGCGATGAAGAATATCGATTTGGCGGAGGTGGATTGCGGTGATTTTGATTTCTTTGTGAATTTTGTTGATTGTTGGGCTGACGGTTATAATAACCGCCTGAATTGCGTGGAGGAGGAACTTGCTGCGTATCATATTCATATCCACGGCTATATCCGCTGTTCTGAGATGAATAATTAGATTGATTGCTGTGGTTTGCTCTTTTGTATTGTTCTGCTTTGGCAGCAGATTGTCTTGCCTTTTCATTTTCTTCCTGACGTATACGTTGGCGTAGTTCTTCAGTGCTAAGCTTTTGAGTATCATATTGGTCTGAACGTTTTCTTATTGTTTCCGGTATAGGTATATATTGTGTTTCCTTGTCATCTGAGCGATTTTGATATTTATTTTTTGAATCCATGAATACTCCTTTCTCACGAGAATATTTAGAATATCTATAATATTACTTAAGACGTACAGCGACTGCTGTTACAATAGAAGATGCTATCTGGAAGAAAAGGAACATCTGTGTTGTAACGCTTGTATACGCACTGAGTCCAATATATATAAATGCGATGGCAAATCCTATTATTGCAGCAACTGATTGAAGAATAATTCCTGTCATAGCACTGCGACGTATTCTTCTTGCTGAAATTATCAATTTTATAGTGTCAATAGTGCTTCCTGATGTAATAGCAGAAGCACTTACATTGTCTGCCGGCGAAGTATATTTGTCAAAAGTTTCATGTAGAGCAATTGGCAAAACTTTTATATTGTTTTCAGGTATCTGATACATTCCTGCTATACGCTGCTGAGTCAAAAAGCTGTCAACAGATTTTACTACCAATGAAATCTTTTCATCCATAAGTTTATGCAGCTGATGCTTCATACGTCCATTTGAAGAAATTCTTACTAACATCATAGCTGAAAGTATTCCGCTTATAGAAAAATAAAGCACATCGCAGTTGTCTTCTACATATTCGGCTTCACGTGAAGGAGATGGTATGCCTTCTATATTATGCTGTATCATCATTTCACGATTGCCAAGAAGTATTCTACGGTTTTTTATCCAGCCGCTAAGCCCGAAATCTTCTTCAAAAATAACATTATCAACTTGAGGAATGCTGCTGTTTTCCTGATCAAGCATTTTTTCAAATGCATATTTAAGCACACTGTTTGCCTGTCTTGTAAGTCCTGATGCCATTGAGATTATATCTTCTATTTTTGCATCTCTAAAAGGCTTCATACCTTCGATTGTAACGGCACTTTCAGGAAAAAGTTCAGATGCATTTACCATAATGGAATTTACATCATAAAATTCATCAACACTTTGATAACCAAGCAGTGCGGAATTATTTTTTGTAAGTTTATTTGCAGCTATATTTAATGGAACATTTGCAGCAAGCATTACGCCCGAACAGCATCCGCCACAAAGCATCATTGCAAATACTGATAAGAAAAATGCAAATACAGTTCCGC
>CANOIR010000093.1 GCA_947566125.1 uncultured Ruminococcus sp.
ATAGAACGCATATTACAGTTATCTACATTCACCCCAGCTGCCATACCATACAGCTCGTATCAATCCTGAATATATTTTTATCCTGAAACGCTCTGTCTATACCACTTTTCTCTAATTGTTCCGGTGTGTCACTGCAACTGAAATCCACATATAAAATATTATGATTTTTATTGAACAGCTCCCTGATTATCAGATTGACTGCTGTCGATTTACCACTTCCAGAACTTCCGTTAACAATCATATGCTTGTTAACAAGTTCACTGTGTCCGATACTCCAGTATATCCTTCTGCCTTTTTCATCCGTTCCTATCAGAATTCTGTCAATACTTTCATCATCAACACATGGAGTATAATTAAACATACCGCCACACTGTTTCTCAGCTGCTTCATCTGATAAAATATCATATCTTACTGCTGTAACATTTATTTTGCCGCTGTACTGATTATCATACAGAGTCGCTTTGTATGTCATATTTTCAGAAACTTTCAGCCAGCCTTTTTCAAACAATGCCTTACGGACTGCATTTGGATTACCGGCAAGCGTTACTTTTGATGCAATAAAATCAAATGTTTCCTTAGTGATATACAGCCAGTTGCTGTCATTGAAAACCACCGGAACAGTTCCGGTTGAACCATAACAATTATTGAGACTTGAGTTTTCTACAAGCTCAAGTTCACCGCTTATCAACATGGTATTTAATTTATTTTTGAATTCTTCTGCAACACTACCGCCATTATATGTATTATCAGATTCTTTCAGTATCTTTACCAAATAACTACACATTTGCTCTTCTGATACAAATTCACCAATGCTTCTATACTGCCTGAAAATTTCGTGATATGCAAGCATTAGACAGGCAAATGAATTCATGTCAACCCCGGATTTCCCTGCAATAGTTTTGTATCTGCTGTAATTCTGTAATGTACAGCTTTTGTAATCATCAAAATTACTGCATACCTTGTCAATAACAAGTTTATCCAGATAATAAAGCGGAATAAAAAATTCTTTTCTTTCAATTTCATGATTCAATTCATAGTCAGCGCAATTCAGAACAAGCGATTTTTCACTCTGCATAAGCTGTGCAAGTCTTTCAAAAATCCAACAGCTTCGATTCCATTCTTTTTTAAATAAACAGAATCCATCTGCCTGTCTTCCAACATGACAATATTATCCCGCTCATCATAGAAATATTCTTCAAGTATTTCTGATTTAACATTAATGGAATACGGTCTTATTATTTCAAAATTTCTCTCATAAATCTGAAGATACCGGGAAAGTTTTTCACTGTCACCATTTATAAAAACTACTCTGTTAAATTTAATACCACAACAACACAGCGGATTGGACAACAATCCTGCAATACGAATCATATTCAGCAACAAAAACTTCTCTACTGAATTATGATTCCTTGCCAATATCAAAAACTTCTGCTCTGCTGTTTCTGAATTAAAATCGTTTTCAGGATACATTGCAAATGCTTTACCAGTTACTACAGGATAATTATTTTCCTCACAATACTCCTTTGTAACAAAACAATATCTTCCATTCAACTCTTGAAATCCATTACATTCAGGCAAATCATACACTTCGTTTTCCGATTTTGAAAGAATAAGCTTATACAGATATTCACTTATTTTCTTCTGTGAAAAATCAGTATCAAAACAGCATATTCCATTCTGCTTCAAAGCTGCAACAAGACGATTATTGATACAATCTTCCTTATCCACAAATACGGTTTTGCTCTGTTTGATATTATTTACATTTATATAGTCAATACTAAGCCGATACTTGGTATCATAATCCTTTACAGATTTTATATACATATGTGCAATGTCAACAGTATCTTTTTTTCTTTCATTTCTCAGTTTACAAGAAAGCATAGAATACTCACTCATTGTAATCCTGTCTTCGGCATTGGTATTAAACCTAACAATATATGTTACACATCCTAACGAATCATCAAACGGTATGGAACAGTATCTATGATGATCCATCTTGCTCTAAAATCCACGCTTTTTCTGCATTTTTACTTTTTTTAATGCTCTTTGAAACGATATATCAATCTTGCTGATCTAAAACGTGACAAGTATTAGGATCACTGTACATTCCTCGGTCTGCAATCAGAATAAAGCGGTTTAATCCGAGCGTATCCACGGTGTTTTTCATGGCATCTCGAAGTATAAGATGATCCAGAGTATTACCCGGAAACATTTCAATAAAAATTGGAATCCCATTATCATCAAGGAACAGTCCCATTTGTACAATGGGCTGTTTTCTGTTTTCTTTGCTAACGCCTTTTTTACGAAGTCCTTTTTCAATCACCTTACCGTCAGCATCTAAAGTATCCTCATCGGGCTGTTCGATTTCAAAAAAGAAATTTGTGACATCATAGAAAACATTGCTCACATTTCTGCCAATATTTCGTGTGATATTTGTATTTATCCTTTGAAAAATTTGCCGCTTGTTTTCATAAATCAGATCAAGCGCATCATACACACACGCAAAATACAATTTTGAATTTACTTAATTAAAAACATGATTGTGTATTACA